>JAQUKI010000032.1 GCA_028719225.1 Fidelibacterota bacterium
AATCGGATTGTTCATATCGACGATTCGAACTTTACAGGATTTCGATGCGACGTCGGCGGGTGTTTTCCACGAAAAACGACAAGAGTTTGCATCGAGATTATCGGCGATATCGATCCATGTTTGTCCGCTGTCTGCCGAGTATAGCAATTTGATTTTTGATAGATTCGTTTGCTCCCAGATGATATCATAGGTTGAATCGGGAATCCAGATTTCTCCGCCGTTGGGTGAAAGGAGACGGACCGTTTCGGCTGGATTTTGGATTTTAATTCCATGAAATGAGAGTGCGCCGATTCCCCGGCTGTTTTTTAGCCATGGACCGAAATAATAACTGCTTCCATCATTGTAATTTTGATCCGGTAAGTATGTGACTGTCTTAAAAAAATGCTGACTCCCAAGTGTCAGGATCACCGAATCGTTACGCGCTATTCCCGAAGCGATGTTGCCGAATCCTTTATCGAGATAGAAATAGTCGGTCAGACTTTCGTTCAGCGTATCTACCGGCCAGACGAGTTCGTTAGTATGATCGAAAGTTAGAGTAAGTTGAAGCGTTGCCGGATCGTAACTTGCGGATTGAATGTTCGGTGGCAGATAATCGATTATATCCGTATATGCGCCGTAAAAATCTACACGCATGACATCGAACAGCCACCGCGCCAGCATTATGTAGCCATCCTTGACATAATGACAACCATCGTGTCCGACTGCTCCGCATGTCGATAGCATCGTGATATTTGGCTCGCCGAGCGAATCGGGAATCGTGCGTTGAATTTCGCGCAATTTGCTCATCCATGTTCCGCCGCATCCGGGATGAATTTGATACACATAGACTTTTTCCGGTTGGAAATCGGTTTTCCAACTTTCCAGTAATGTCTTGAACCGGCCGAGCCATACAACAGTGTTAACGGAATCGGCGTCATTCTCGCCCTGATACCAGATCATCGCGCGAATTCGCGGTAATTCCGCTTCCCGAACACGATAAAGAACCTTGCCGTAGATTGTATTCAGGTCGGCAGGATTTGTTGGATTCGGAAGGTTTTCAACGATGATGCTTCCGCCGGTTCCGCCATTAATGATGCAGGATGGGACCTTTATTTCATCGGTTAGGAATTTCTGAAGTTCGATCCCGAGTACCCCAACGTTCGGTCCGACGGATGAGTAGCCGCGTGCTCGGCTCCAGAGCGTATCAGCAGGATCGTACGGATAATAATTGGAATTGCCGACTTTCACACCGAACGTCCGGCAAAATTCGTTTGTATAGGTTTCAGTTGATAGCGCATTGTGTGAATTCGATTGTCCGCAGAGTAGAAAGGCATCTCCGCAAACGATACTGTCGCACGTAACAACAAGAGTTTTTTGAGCGCCCGCGAAGAGTTCGACATCGAACTTGTATTCGGACAATTCCGCATGGATTTGCGGTTTCAGTGAAAATGCGGCTTCCGAGCCGGAATAGACCAGCGGCTGGGCGACTTGTTTCCAGATTTCGCCGTTTAGATAGACAACCGTTCGGATGGAATCGTAGCCGACCGTCATGACTTTTCCGGAAATGGCGACAGTCGCCGAATCGTTATCATTTCGCGTATATAACTGAAAATGTTTGGGAATCGAAGAGAAAAGGACGGGCGAAGTATTTATTCGCAAATCACCGTCAGGCGCTGCCGGAAGAATCATTGTAGTTAGCAAAATCGCCAAAATCAAGATCAATCGTTTGTTCATAAAATCCTCCGAAATCCTTCCTTCTTTATCGTTTGATTTGTCTTAGGAATTCCACGACTTCCGGAATGCCGCCTTGATAGATCAGATAGCCGTCATACGGTTCGCGCTCGGTGATTTCTCCGGCGATAGATGTCAGCATGATCTCTTTAACTTTTTGCGGATCTTTTGTCTGACCAAGCGCCCAGCCGAGTTTGACATAAGCGACTTCCGGAAGCAGATTTGCCGCTGGAATGACGCCGAGTTGCATGATCTCGCGCCCGGTTTCATAAACATACATTTGAACATAACCCCACAATGTCTGAACCGTCATGTATACCGAAATTCCCTTATCGCAGGCGCGTTTCAGCGACGGATAAAGCGGTTTATTGACATGTCCAAGCCCGGTTCCGGCGATGATGATACCGCGATAATCATTGTCGATGAGCGAGTCGATGATGTCAGGTTTCATGTTCGGATAATAATAGACGATGGAAACCTTTTCCTCGAATGCCGTGTTGAGCGTGACGTTTTTATCAGACCGACGCCGCTGATAATCCTGTCTCAACGGAGTGATTTTCTCCCGATCGACCATTGCTAATGGAATATCGCTGATCGTCCGGAAAGTCGAGCGGTAACTGGAGTGCATTTTACGAACACGCGTACCGCGATGCAGAAGCGCATATTGGTCGGAAGTCGGTCCGAACATACAAACCATCGTTTCGGCGATGTCGCTTTCCGCGGCGGTTTTTACGGCATGGATCAGATTCGACGCCGCATCGGAAGACGGACGATCGGAAGAACGCTGCGAGCCGACCATGACGATCGGTACCGGTGAATTCTGAACCATGAACGAGAGAATCGCCGACGTGTGATGCATCGTGTCGGTTCCATGGCCGATGACGATCCCATGCGTTCCTTTTTGGATTTCAGCGGCAATTGCCTGAGCGGTTGCGATCCATTGCTCCGGCCCCATATTTTCACTAAAAACACCAAACAGTCGTTCGGTATCCAGATTACAGTAATCTGCAAGTTCCGGGACCGAGCCGTACAATTCTCCCGGTGAAAATGCGGGAATGACAGCGCCGGTTCGATAATCGAGGCGGCTGGCGATCGTTCCGCCCGTTCCGAGTAATTTGACGTTCGGCTTTTTCGGATCGCGCGGGAATTCCTTTTCGGGAATCTGATAATGCGCTTCTTTTCGTCCGATTTCCTTGATGGAACGAATCCGGTTAAAGGCGATGCCGATGTTGTATCCGTTCCGCAATTTTAAAACGACATGTTTGGCGTCGGAAGTTTCACTGCGCGGCAGAATGATGCCTTTGAACTCGCCCTGATCGGTCAAAAGTTCAACGTCGCTCCAGACTTCAACGGCGTTTTCTTTTAAAACGGAAAGAACCGGATCGCGATAACCTTTATATGGATTACTGCTCATGATTTCCTCCCGTTTTTTATAAATTCACCGACGACAGGTAAAATTGATTTTGCCTGAAGTCTGAACTGGAATCGTTTCATCAATTTTCCTGTAAAATACCGGGCGTTTGCCTCAGGTTGTTGTGAGTTTGGCGGTTCGGATCGATTAATTTCAACCAATGCTGTCGAAATTTCGTCACGTGAAATTGATATTTGAGAAAATGTACTCATTATCGTTGCGAGACTTTCATCCGATGTGAGAAATTGGCGGAGGATTCGTTCGGCGTTTGGGAGGAGCGAAGGTTCGGAGGCAATTTTCCCAAAGAATTCGGAAAAGACTGCATCGGTTAACTTTTCAACCGGGAAGTTACGGCGTCGCCATGCAACCATTTTTTCAAAGAAAATTCTTGCGCAGAATTTTGGTGAAAGATTATTCGATTCGATCAACCGATCGAAAAATAAAGCACGCGGCGAAGCGGCAATCGGAATGATCAGATGGTCGGGAATTCCAAACAATTTATATCGAGCCCGGCGCTCCCAGATCGGGGGTGGAAGATTTTTCCGAAGAGCCTCGACACGTTCCGGAGGAAATTCCAGCGGCGGCAAATCTGTATCCGGATACATGCGCTCCGGGCCTGGAAGAATGCGTTCGAAACCGTTGGTTCCGTCTTCCAATGCCTGGCGGGTTTCGCTCGGAACTCCAATCGTGGCTTCACGTGCGCGGATGATGATTTCCTGAACGGCGGTTTGCAAATCCTGTTCGTTTGCCCAAACGATAACCAACGCGTCCTGCGATGTGGCTGAGACTTGTCGGCGGATTCTGTTCCAGACGTGACTGCCAATGGTTTCTTCAGTGCTTTCTGAAGTCAAAATATTCGGAAGGCGTGTGAGGCAGGCAATCACACGAACACGATCAGAAATCTCTTTGGAAAAAACCTTCCCGGTTTGCGTCGGATAACTGAGAATACCGCTATAACCTTTTAAATTCACGCAGGCGACTTTTTCATTGTGTTGTAATGCCCAGCGGATTGGATCCCATTGGGTGTTTGTCATCAAATGTGTCACGTCGGCAGTTTCTGATTTAAATGTCGATTCAGTGATTCCGCGGTCTCGCAAGTCGTCTCGAATTAGCAAGAGCGAGCGTTGGCGCATCGCTTCGTTATAGATCAGAAGCGGTATGAGCGGAATCCGGTGAACGCCTTTGATCTCGATGCGTGTTCCGCCGGTGATGCTGACATTCACGTCTTGCCGCGCGGCGCCGATTCCCGTACGGACCAATCCGGAACTTTTAACTAACCAGCGAAGAATGTTCGCAACGTCGGCGACTTCCTGTGGTGTGTGCATTTCCGGACGTGTAACTGTTTCGATCAGCGGCATTCCCAGTCGGTCTGCCCGATAGACGCGCCGATGCCCGATGTCACTGACTTCGCGGCAGGAATCTTCTTCGAGCCCAAGCTGGATCAAGCCGATCTTTCGGTCTTTATATGGAATGAAACCATCCACACCGACGATAGTTGTCCGCTGAAATCCGGTTGGAATACTTCCATCGAGATATTGTTTTCGCGCGATATGAATTTCATTCACGAGTTTGAAGTTCGTCAACATCGCGATTTGAAAAGCGATTTCGAGCGCATTTTGATTGATCTCGAAAGGCGGTGTGTCATCCATTTCGTACGTACAAACCGTATGGCGGTTGATCTGGTAAATGATCTCTTTTCGCGTTTTGAATTCCATCAACGCGGTGCCGTCATATTCACCGAGTTCCGACAAGGTCGGACGCATGTGGCGAAGAATTTCCGCATCGTATTCGGTCGAGTAATGACCCGCAGGACACCGGCAAAATAACTTTTTTTCCGTCAGGATTTGCTGATGGATTTCCAATCCTGACTGAAGCCCGAGTTCTGCATAGTCTTCGTCGGTCATCTGCTCGAACGGTTTCATCAGTTCCGTCATAAATCGCCTCTTTCTATCCGAGGGAAAGTGATTATTTTAGTCAAAATATCAGTCATCATACGACGGGAAATTAAAAATAATGCTTCGGAAAACCAACGTGAAAAGTTAAATAATTAAACCATTTTACAGTTAATCTGATTTGTGGACATATGACGGTTCGAAATTTCGTGTATTGCCAAAATAAACAAGATTTAAAAAATCGCGTTAAATATTTCTTGTATCTTGAATTTGAAATTATTACTATTTCATCAAATGACGGTGAATAGTGAACATCATATAACGAAGAAGCAGGATAAAACCAATTTAAAGGAGGAGAAAATGGAAAAAGCGGATGTTCGGGAGCGAGTTAAATCGGTTGTGGCAAAAGTCTTGAAAATGGATATCAATCAGGTCGCCAACGACGCGAACTTCATCTTTGATCTCGGAGCAGATTCGATGCAGAGCCTTGAATTAGTTGCCGGATTTGAAGAAGAATTCGGAATCGAGATGGATGAAGACAAGGCGCTGAGGATTCAAACCGTTGAAGACGCTGTGCAATTCATCGCAGGTTACTTGAACTGATTTTCAATTCGATTAGGAGATTAAATGATGACTCGTGCACAACTTCATCAACAAAATCTGAATAAAATATTTTACCCGGATTCGGTTGCCATTGTCGGGGCTAATAAAGTCGCCGGCACCGTTCCGTGCGATATTCTAATGAACATCCTTAAAGCGGATTTCAACGGGATTGTCTTTCCGGTAAGTCCGAAAGAGAAGTTCATCGCCGGTGTTAAAGCTTATAAATATGTCGTCGATATTCAGGATGAAGTCGATCTGGCGATCCTTGTCTTTCCAAGTTCCGTCTGTCACATGGCGCTGGAGCAATGCGGCCAAAAAGGAATCAAATCAGCGATTATCATTTCCGCCGGATTTAAAGAAGTTGGAAATGATGGTGTCGTTCTTGAAAACCAACTAAAAGAGATCGCCGCTCGTTACGACATGTCATTCATCGGACCGAATTGTCTTGGTGTAATCAACACCGATCCGCGATCGAAAATCAACGCATCGTTTGCACGGCGAATGCCGGATGAAGGAAGCATCGCGTTTCTTTCCCAAAGCGGCGCGCTTTGCACAGCCGTTCTGGATTACGCTTATGCCAAACATATCGGTTTCTCAAAATTTATCAGTTTCGGTAACAAGGCTGACATTAGTGAAATCGATCTGCTTTACTATCTGAAAGACGATCCGAAAACAAAAGTCATTCTCATGTATCTCGAGGAAGTCACCGACGGTTTGGCGCTCATGGAAGCCGCTGAAAAAATCATCACAGAAAACCGCAAACCGATTCTAATCCTCAAGGCGGGACGAACCTCGGCGGGCGCTTCTGCCGCGGCTTCTCACACCGGTTCCTTAGCCGGCAGTGACGAAATCTGCGACGCGGCTTTTAAACAGGCGGGAATCATTCGGTGCGAAAACATCGAGGAAATGTTCAACAAAGCCATCGCATTCGCTTATCAGCCGATTCCAAAAAATAACCGGGTCGCGATCATTACAAATGCAGGAGGCCCCGGAGTACTGACAACCGATGCGGTCGTTCGACAAGGATTGCAGTTAGCGAAACTTTCCGATGAAACCACGGCGGTTTTAAAGAAAAACTTACCCAAAACTGCCAATACGAATAATCCCGTCGATGTCATCGGCGATGCGCGCGCCGACCGGTACAACATCGCTATGTCGGCGGCTTTTAAAGATGATAATGTCGATGGCGTTTTTGTGATCCTAACGCCGCAATCCATGACGGATATCGATCTGATCGCACGCGAAGTCGCTAAAGTTTCCAGTCATTACGACAAACCGGTTTTCACATCGTTCATGGGTGAAGCGGATGTGGCTGTCGGTATCGATGTTCTTCAACGCAATAAAATTCCGCACTATATTTTGCCGGAATCCATGGCAATCGCATTTTCGACGGTTTATAACTTCAGCCAAATCTCCGATCATCGGGCATTCAATCCGATCGATATAGAGGAAACGGCACGCGATAAGGCAAACCGGATTTTGGATTCAGCCATCAGCGCCGGACAAAAATATTTAACGGAAAATGAAGCGACACAAATATTGAAGTTTTATGAATTACCGGTTATAGAAAACGCTTTGGCGCAATCGGCGGATGAAGCGGTATCACTGGCGGTTCGGTTCGGATTTCCAATCGTGATGAAAGTGATGTCGAAAGATATTATCCATAAATTCGACGTGGGCGGCGTCGTTCTGAATATTCAATCCGAACAAGAAGCAAGGAATGCTTACATGAAGATCGTGGATAACGTCCGCCGAAAACTTCCCTCTGCTAAAATTGACGGCGTTTTAGTCCGGAAAATGATTCCGACAGGCGAAGAAGTCATTCTCGGCGCCAAACGTGATCCTTCATTTGGAAGTGTCGTTATGTTCGGTTTGGGTGGTATTTTCGTCGAAGTATTCAAGGATGTCGCTTTCCGGATTCCTCCAATCGGCGAATCTGTAGCGAAATCGATGGTGGAAAGTATCAAAGGTTATCCGCTGTTGTCGGGCGCTCGCGGCAATAATCCAAGAGACATTGCAGGAATTGTTCAGTGCATTCGCCGGCTATCACAATTGGTAACCGATTGCTCGCAAATTCGCGAACTCGATATCAACCCGTTGATCGTTCTCGATGAAGGGAAAGGTGTATTTATTGCCGACGCAAAAATCATGTTGTAGAAAAAATTGAAAGAAAACTTATACTAAATCACAAGGAGCAGAATTATGAGAATTTTAATTCATGAAAATTACGAAAAACTCAGTAAGTGGGTTGCTTATTTTGTCGCGGAACGCATCAAATTAGCCAATGCATCTGCCGAAAAACCATTCGTGATCGGTTTACCGACCGGCTCTTCGCCACTCGGAACTTACAAGGAATTGGTTGCTCTTTATAAAGCCGGGAAAGTGTCGTTCAAAAACGTCGTGACGTTCAACATGGATGAATATGTCGGACTACCGGAAGATCATTCAGAAAGTTATCATTATTTTATGTGGAACAATCTGTTCAAACATATCGACATTCCGGTGAAAAACGTGAATATTCTTAACGGTAATGCAGCCGATTTAGATGAAGAATGTTATTTTTACGAAGAGAAGATTAAAAAGGTTGGCGGGATCGACTTGTTCCTTGGCGGGATCGGTCCGGATGGACATATTGCGTTCAATGAGCCGGGATCGTCGCTCTCATCTCGCACGCGTATTAAAACTCTGACATTCGATACAATCGTCGCAAATTCGCGTTTCTTTGAAAACGATTTGAATAAGGTTCCGAAAACTGCGCTAACTGTTGGCGTGGGAACTGTCATGGATGCGCGTGAAGTGTTGATCATCATAAATGGATACAAAAAAGCGCGTGCTTTACAGAAAGTCGTCGAAGATGGCGTCAATCATATGTGGACGGTTTCAATGCTTCAACTTCACCAACGTGGGATTATTGTCTGTGATGATGAATCGACAATGGAACTGAAAGTCGGCACCGTGAAATATTTTAAAGATATCGAACGTCATTCGCTTTCTTATTTTCCTGAACTGTAAAATTTGGGGGAAAAATGAAAATTAGACAGTTAAGCAGAAGTGAAATCGATCTCCTTCGCATTAACGGTTGTTCTGCAGATGATTGGAGTCAAGTGGCTATCACAGAGCCAGTTATCCCCGAGAGATATCGCAACGTCCGATTTTCCGGAACGGTTACCATCAGTAAACAAGATGGAACGATTGAAATCGATAAAAGTATTGTCCGTCCTTGCGGTATCTACGATTCGTTTGTCAAAGATTGTCAGATCGGCGAAAATGTTTTCATTTCCTCCGTTAAAAATCTTGTGAATCAACGGATCGGGAATAATGTTGTTATCGAAAATGTCGCCGAATTAGTGAATGAAGGAGAGACGACTTTCGGAAATGGAACGGAAGTCGAAGCGCTCAATGAAGGGGGCGGCAGAACCATTCTCATTTTTGATTGTCTGACTTCGCAACTTGCTTACCTGTTAGCAAATTACAGGAATGATATCAAGTTTATTAAAGTGCTCGAACAGATAATTCGAGATTACATTCGGACGAAGAAAAGTACGGTTGGAATTGTTGAAACCGGCGTACGCATCCGGCATTGTCAGATCATTCGGAATGTTTGTTTTAGGCAATATTCAATTACGATCGGTGCGGCGTTTTTACAGGAAGGAACGATTCAAGGATGTTCTGCCGATCCGGCAATTATCGGGGAAGGTGTCGTCGCTAAACATTTCATCATACTTTCTGGATCGCATGTAGATGACGGTGCGATTTTGGATCGCTGTTTCGTCGGGCAGGGCGTCAAGATTGGTAAACAATACTCAGCGGAAAATTCAGTTTTCTTTGCGAACTGCGAAGCGTTCCATGGTGAAGCTTGTTCGGTTTTTGCCGGTCCATATACCGTGACACATCACAAATCGACACTGTTGATCGCCGGAATGTTTTCATTCTTCAATGCCGGAAGTGGTACGAATCAGAGCAACCACATGTACAAACTCGGTCCGCTTCACCAGGGAATTCTGGAGCGCGGTTCAAAAACCGGTTCCTTTTCTTATCTCCTATGGCCTTCTAAAATCGGTGCATATTCCGTCGTGACTGGCAAGCATTTTTCCAATATCGACGCCGGAGATTTTCCCTTTTCTTATATCACCGAAGAAAATGGAAAAAGTCTGTTGACACCGGCGATGAATCTCTTTACAGTTGGAACTCGGCGTGATACAGACAAATGGCCGAAACGTGATCGCCGAAAAGATCCTAATACACTCGATTTGATCCGTTTCGATTTACTGAGTCCGTTCATCGTGGAAAAAGTCTTGACCGGAATTGATGTCCTAACCAAACTTGGCGAATCGGCTCAAAGAACACAGGAGGTCATCAACTATAAAGGTCTGCAGATCAAGCGGTTGCTTATCAAAAGTTGTGCACGGTATTACGAAATGGCCTTAAAGATCGCGCTTTCCGAAGAAGTCGTTCATCGACTGGAAAGACTTCCGGCAAACACAATGCTCAATGAAATTCAAAAGTCATTAACGTTTGACGATAAGGTTAAAAATGAGTCATGGCGGGACATTTCCGGCATGATCGCGACGAATTCATCGATTCAGAAATTCATGGATGAAATTCGGGCTGGTAAGATTTCTACCGTCAACTCTACACTGGAACATTTGAAGGCGATTCATCAGGAATATGAGAAAACAGCCGGAGATTGGTTTTTGTGCAAACTGGAGCAACGGTTAGGGATTGAAATTTCGCAAATCTTACCGGGACAACTTATACAAATCATTTCAGATTGGAAAGAAAACCGTCTGAAACTCAACAACATGATCCTGAAAGATGCCGAAAAGGAATTCGACTTTAATAGTCAGATCGGGTACGGACTTGACGGTGATACTGAAACTCGACAATTAGATTTCGAATCTGTGAGAGGAACGTTTGACAATAACACGTTCGTCTGCGATCTGAAACAGGAATCAGAAAGCGTGGTAGTTCGTGCTGAAAAACTGTTTGCAAAACTGAATGAATTGTAAGAAACTCCAAAAGGATATAAAGTAATCTTAGGTATGACATCAGGAACGAGAGTGAGTAAGATCGATGAAACACATTATTTACATTGAAAACGATCTCGATGTTGACTATGACACTTTACGAAAGGATGAAAAGAATAGGATATGGAAGTATCACACCGGAACGGACTATCTGTTGTTTGATTTTACAAAAGATGAAGGTGAGACTTACCGATACCCATTTTATTCGGAGGATTTTGTTGTTTCGATATCCCGGATTGATTCAGTTGAGACAAAATCTGGTAATTTTGAGAACTGTCTTAATTTCTTTTTTTGTATTCCGATATATGTCGACTCTGAAACGTGGTATGTATTCGCTCCCGGTGTCGGACTCGTGGAACGAATTGTCGGAGAAGGTTTTTCATTTTATTTGACTTCTTATAATTTTTCAGGAGTGAATGGATGATTTGTTATTTGCATGGCTTTGCGAGTTCGGGAAATGCGATGAAGGCGCAGTTGCTGAAGAAACACTTGCCCGAGATCGAAGTGCTTTCACCAGATTTACCAATCGAGCCGGTAAAAGTCCTCACGGTAATTGATTCTACTTTAAATGTTTACAATAATAAAAAAATTCTGTTGGTTGGCAGTAGTCTGGGCGGATTTTATGCAAATTATTTTCATTCAAGATATAATATTCCCGCTGTGTTATTGAATCCGACGATCGATCCGGTCAGCGATATGAAAAGTGCCGTCGGAACGCATCGCTATTTTAATAGTGGAGAAACGTTCGAGTGGAAAGAAAAATATCTCCGGCAGTTGGAGAAAATATCATCGACTCCGATGATGATGACCCAAAGCGCATTAACGGTCTATTTAGCCGAAGACGATACCGTGTTGGATTACAGAAAAGCCGAAAGTTATTTTAAATCTTCTGGTTGTACGATGAGGATTTTAGAAACTGGCGGTCATCAACTGATGAACTTTACGGAAATCATTCCGGAAATTTGTGAATTTTATAAGCAGATATGACTGCAGTTAATCTTTGATGAGTGATTTTAGTTTTTCCCAGTAATCAGTGCCGACCATTTTTTCCGCAACCTTAAGAATTTCCTCAACTGTATCATTCAACATACCGGATCCTTTCCAGTATTTCTCAATGATTTTCGGCTCGACGTTACATAACATAGAGCCGAGTAGATATGCAGCCAGCGCGATATCATCTACAAATCCGAAGGCTCCCCAAAACGTTTCGGGGATCATGTCCATCGGTGAAACAAAATAGGTGATTACGGTTGTGATTTTAGCCTTTTCAGTGATTGGCACTTCCTTATCGGCAGATAGTTTTACCAAAACACGAAAAATATCGGGCGTTTTTCTGATGTGTTCAGCCCATTTGTTGGCTTGTCCGATCTCGGTTTTAAGCCAATTTTCGATCTTTTCCTGCAAAGTTCGAATAAAATTTTCATATTGTTCGGTCATCTTCTGCTCCCAATAAATTCTTTTTTCAACAGGAATCGGTTCAATATAAAGCCAACTATAAAAATTTCAAAACGTAATCTTTGAATTAGAATGGGCGGGATGGTCCAGAAATCTTAGAGTTTTTGTATGACAGTCCAGACGATTGTTCCAAGCGCTGAAAAGAAGGCGAGTGGAAGAAGAACATCGAAATTGATATGCTCCATTTGCTTGAAGGAAAAATTTGCGAAGTTATATCGAAATAAAAGGATCACGAGATAAATCAAGACAATTTTTACTATAGTCCAGAATGCTTCCCAACCGCTTGAAGTCATCACATACATATCCTGAAAAGGAGAGAGCCACCCGCCAAGGAAGAAAATGACCCCGATAATAAAAATAGAAAACAATGCTGTCGTTTTAGCGGCGATAATCAACTGATATTGAAGGGGTAACGGGGTGATTTTTTCCGAGACAGACTCCAGTTCGTTATTTTTTTGAAGAATTTGCATCGCTATGACTGTTGTGATGATGTAGCAAAAGAAACCGATGAACGAAAACAGCGAACGGAACATGTACCATGCAGGAAAAGCTCCTTCCGTGAAAATTGACTGGGATTTTACAATAGCCAGAAAATCTGTTTTGCCGACGAGCGGAAGAACGGTCATCGCCGAGAGTAAGAGAATAATGCACGAGATTAGGAACTGGAATCCGGTTTTTGTCGAATAATAGACGGAATCAATTCGCCGTTCTTTCTTTCCGATGATAAAGAAAATCATTGCGTCGATAAACAGAATAAAAAGAATGATGTACAGATTGATATCCGAGTGAATTCCGAAGATTTTTTCACTAAATGGAATGATCAAAAATGGTACAAAATTCAGCATAAAAAGAAAAGTCGAAGCGACGGCAATCTTCTTGTCTTTTTTCGTCGTGAGAAGAAATTTCGATCCGAAGAATGATTTAATTCCGATAATAATTCGCTTGAAGATGTTTATTTCAGGATTTTCCGTCTTAAAGATTTTTATAGAGATATCACCGAATAGCCGGTTTTCCATCTGATAAGACATAAGAAACAACGCAATCGCGAGGAGAAATAATGGAATGGCATACTGGAAAAAGGCGACGATCATCAGAACGATGTCTGGTACCCATGACAACCATGAAATCGTCTGATAATATTCAAAAGTCGAAGTAATCATAGAATTGCTTCTCCATTTGTGAAAATGTTCAGGCTGGCGAGGATCATATCGATATCCGAAATAGATTGGCCGGTGACAATTTCATTGATCGCTGAGACATTCAAATGTGGCTGTACATAAGTGATAGAACCGCTTGCGTCGATTTTACAAATCAGTTCGCCGCCAGGAGATTCGACAGCGGTAATGATAGGAGAATTTGCAGATAGGATTTCTGACTTTTTTGCGATAACGGATTGATTGCGTGATATTTGCATCAATGCTTGCGAAATGATACGGAAACTTTCGTGGATTTCTTTCAGACGAACATAACTGCGATCCCATGAATCGCCTACCGAACCTTTCAAACCCTTTCCGGTGGGAACATCGAAATCGAGCGAATGATAAGCGGAATACAGATTTGTTTTTCGGACATCATTCGGGATCCCGCTGGCTCTCAAATTCGCGCCCGAAAGGCCGAACTTTGTGACCGATTCTGGAGTAATTGTTCCAACATTTGCGCTTCGATGAATAAAAATCGGATCGGTGTTTATTACATTTTCGTAGTATTTGATTTTACGTGAGAATTGTCTGATAAAAACGTTAATCGCTTCGATAGCGCGCGTCGGAAAATCATGTCGAATTCCTCCTACCTGAATAAAATCGGACAGCGGTTGAGAATTAAACAACCTGAACAGATCGTGCAATGTGTCGATATCGCCGAAGGAAGAGTGGTATAGTCTCGGAATACCGACATTGTAAGCAAGTGTCGCAAAGAAATAAAGATGCGCAACGATCCGCTGAAATTCCGTAATGACGATTCGTGCAAAGTCTTCGACAAGAGGTACCTGAATTTGATTGGCTTTCTCAATTGCAAGTGCGTGGACGAAATGTCTGTCAGACGAAGAAAATATGTGTTCGGAGAAATAATCGTTTGTAACCTGAGTAAAATCGGAAGTCGGTTTCAGATACAGATTATCGGGATCATTACAGGATGATAGACTGATAATTTTATCCTTTTCAACCTGAACCGTGTAGTGGATTTTATAGTGAGAATTAGGAAAGTTGAGTGTTCTGTCGAGAATTTTCATAAATAAATTGATTTCAAGTGGTCGGAATCCGGCGCATGATCCTTAAGTCAGTTACATTTATCACAAAAAGCAAAGGCGAATTTACCAGCAATCGAGAGGAATGTCAAGGAAGCACATTTCATTTTACATGAAATTTCAGCCAGCATGATTGTTGTCTTTTGTTTTTTGGCGGTGTAAGTTTCTTTCGAATGAAAGATTGGATTAAAAGATGGTGAATGATGAAGATCAGTAAAAAGATACAGGATACATTAAAGCTTCAGGATTATTCGAAAAAACCGGTTATTGACGGCGTTAAAATTCTTCAATTGCGACGCTTTAACGATGATGGCGGTTCATTTACAGAATTAGGCCGTCTGACAAGTGGAGCCCTGAATGATTTACCGGAAGTTACAATCGCTCAGATTAACTACAGTGAAATGGATCCGGGCGCGATTAAGGCTTTTCACGTTCATCTTCAACAAATTGATATTTGGTACGTGCCGCCCAGTGATAAAGTCGTCCTGATTCTCGTCGATATCCGGGAAGTATCCGCAACAAAAGACGTGAAAATGAAGATTGTTTTAGGCGACGGAAATTCCAAACTTGTGATGATCCCACCGGGTGTCGCACATGGTTGCCGCAACATATCCGTGAAAACTTCCAGAATCATCTATTTTATGGATAAAAATTTTACCGATGATCCAAAAAAGTGCGACGAATTTCGTTTGCCATGGGATCATTTCGGCGCGGAGATATGGGAAGTGCAAAAAGGATAACCACGAAGGAACAAAACTTTTAAATAATTTGTGTTTTGTAAATTTGAGGTGATTGTTCCTTATATCGATTAAAAACAAATTTTCGCCGTTTTCCACTCAAAAATCAATATACTTCTGTGATCTCCTGTGACCTCGTTTGTTTTTCTTTTTACTGCTCTTAGTTTTCTGAACTTTTTCTGGCACGACTTTTTACCAAATAGTCCTTGATCGCGAACGGAGAATAATAAATGTAAAAGGATACAATGCCGACAACCTCAAGTGAGAGAATGTACCACGGCCACGGGCCAAGTAAATCAAGAAGCGATGCGGTTTCGGGTTTGTGACAGATGAACAAGTAATTCCCGTTGGTGAAATAGTTGAAGACAGCGATGAAAACCATATAACAATTAGTAATTAGAAATACTTTGGGAATCGAGCGAACTTTAGGACGATAATTCATGTCGAATGTCATAAAGATAGAAGCGGTAACGATCGAACCATGCGATACAAAAAAGTGAAAGAAACGAAAATGGGGAAACGCATAGATGCCAATATCTGGTGTCAACAACGCCTGAATTGCTCCGCCAAGTCCCCAAAAATAGACGATTTCGTATAACTTGAAACTTTTATTAACCAGCATTATAGCGGAAAGAATGACAGCGGCTCCGCATAAATGTAACGGGAGCGAAGAGCCAAGTTCCCAGTGTCCGGTATAGATCCTCCAGATGTTCAGTGATAATTCCTGAATAATTAAAATGGCTGACAGTGTATAACGAATGTAACGCTCGTTTTCGCGGTGATTTGTCCGCTTGAGCCATACGATCAGCAACATATTGATTATAACGATGATCGCAAGCGCTGCGAGATGTGACGGTGAAAAAACCTTGAACGGTCCGAATGGATAATCGTGAAGGAAATAAGTGCTCATAATGCTCCTTTATTCAATGTTCGTGAACGATTGACTGGAATGGAAAAGATCATTAGTCGTTGATTTTTAATCTAAATTTTTTTATACGTTCAGACATACATTGCCGGCTTATGCCGAATAGTTCGGCGGCTTTTGTGATATTACCTTTCGTTCGTTGAAGGACTTCAATAATCGTCTCTTTTTCAATCTTTAAAAAGTACTCTTCCAGCGATTTTTTTATCTGTAGGTCCTTCGGGGAAAATGAATGTATCGTCGCCGGTAATTCGTCTTCCCGAGTTTTCTTCAAAGGAAAAACGATGTCGACAGGCATAATGACATTATGGGCAATCAGAGCCGCATTTCGGATGACGGTTCTCAATTGTCGGACGTTGCCGTACCATTGATAATTTGTTAGTTTTTCAATAGCATCTTCAGAAATGTCGCTGACGTTTCGGTGAAGTTGTTCGGTTGCTTCCTTTAAAAAACAATGCGCCAGATATGGAATGTCTTCCTGCCGTTCTCTTAATGGCGGAATACTAATGGAATATTCTACCAAACGATAATAGAGGTCATTACGGAATTTTCCATCTTTTGCCATCACTTCCAGATCACTGTTGGTTGCAATTATATAACGTACATCAATACTGATCGAATCGGTTGATCCGATTGGAGTGATCGTTTTTTGATCGATCGCTCGCAGAAATCGTTTTTGATGTTCAAGCGGTAAGTTGCCGATTTCATCAAGGTATAGCGTGCCGCCGTTCGCTTGAAGAAATTTACCGTGACGTTTTTGAAATGCGCCGGTGAAAGAGCCTTTTTCAAAACCGAATAATTCGCTTTCTAAAAGAGATTCCGGAATGGCGCCGCAATCGACAGCGATAAACGGCCGGTTTCGGCGTGCGCTATGACGATGGATATAATTTGCAACGACTTCCTTACCAGAACCGGTTTCTCCAAAAATGAAGACAGAATAATCGGTCGGAGCAATCAGATCGGCTTGCTGGATCACTTTTCGGATCGCATTGCTTGTTCCGAAGATTTTTTCAGATTCCGGCGCTTTATCGAGACTTGATTTGAGCAGATTCAGTTCCGTGCTGATATTTTGAGCGTCCAGACCGCGCCGGATGCAAAGTAGTAGCCGTTCGTTGTCGAACGGTTTTTCAATGAAATCATAAGCGCCAAGTTTGATCGCACGAACGGCGCCCGAAATTTCCCCAAATGCGGTGATAATGATTACGATCAGTCCGGCATCGATTTCCGGTTTGATCGCTTCGAGCACCTGCCAGCCATCC
>JAQUKI010000033.1 GCA_028719225.1 Fidelibacterota bacterium
CCAGCATGACAATCCGAATTTCGCCGATCTTTTTATCGGCAAGTTTTAGAGCGTTTAACAAACCGGCGAGCGTCACGCATGCCGTTCCCTGCGCGTCATCATGCCAGACGGGAATATCACACGTCTTACGCAACTCGTCCAGAACGCGATAACAATTCGGTTGTGAAATATCTTCGAGGTTCACTGCACCGAAACTTGGTTGAGCCATTTTTACGAAATCGATAATTTTCTGCGGATCGTTTTCACCGTTTTTTCCACGGCTGTCCATGCAAAGTGCGACCGCATCCACGCCGCCAAGATATTTCATGAGAAACGCCTTGCCTTCCATGACGCCCATTCCACCCGAAGGCGTACAGTCGCCATCGCCCAAAACGCGTGTCGAATCGCTGACGACCGCAACAAGATTTCCGCGATTTGTTAAATCGAAAGACACATCAGAATTTTCACGAATTGTCGTCGATATTTTAGAAACGCCCGGCGTGTACCAAACATTGAACCAGTTAAATCCGAACACACCCGCTTTTGGAGCCGTTTGAATTTTTCCGCCATAAAACCTATGCGCTGATTCCGCTAATCGTTTGAGAAAAAGCGTTTTCGCCTGCGCGATCTGTTCTTGTGTAAAATAATCGGGAAACGAGTTGTTTAAATTGCTGAGGTCTAATTTTATTTTTTCCAAAAAGTCATCCCTTCATTGGCGTACTTGCCGATTTCATTCTGCTATATTTTAAAAATATCACTCCCGTCTGCATCGACGGCAACAAACAGCGGCATTTTTTCGATTTTCAGTTCGAGAATCGCTTCGGTTTCCAAGTCAGGAAACGCAATCATACGCGCCGATACTATCGACTGCGCCATTTTTACCGCCGCCCCGCCAACAGCCATGAAATATACTGCCCGATTCTTCACGATCGCGTCGATCACTTCCCGGCTTCTCGCTCCTTTTCCGATCATGCCTTTTAGCCCCAATTCCAATAAAGCAGGCGTATAAGAATCGAGACGATAGCTGGAAGTCGGACCAGATGAACCGATGATCATCCCAGGTTTTGCCGGAGATGGTGACAGATAATAAATCACCTGTCCGGCAAGATCGAACGGCAAAGAGTCACCACGATGAATCATTTCAGCCAGACGTTTATGCGCAGCATCGCGAGCGGAATAAATGATTCCGCTTAATAAAACTTTGTCACCTGCTTTTAGTGGAGCGATTGATCCCGCTGTAAGCGGCACAGTCAATTCATGAATGCGTAATTTTTTCATTCGACCCGAATACTCCGATGGCGATGTGCGTGGCATTGAATATTCACGGCGACCGGTAATGATGCCATATGACACGGTTTTTGGATAATCTGAACCGCTAGTGCGGTCGTCTTTCCGCCGGTTCCCATCGGTCCTATGCCAAGATCATTGATGCGCGCCAACAAATCGCGTTCGACTTCAGCCCATTCCAAAACGGAATTCGGTTCATTCAGCGGTCGCAACAACGCTTTTTTTGCCATCAAGGCGCACTGTTCAAAATCCCCACCAACACCAACGCCAACGATGACAGGCGGACAAGGATTTCCGCCCGCACGTTTGACACAATCGATGATAAAATTTTTCATGCCTTCAATGCCATCAGCCGGTTTCAGCATTTTGATTTCGCTCATATTCTCTGCGCCGCCGCCTTTCGGAGCGATCGTGATTTGGATTGAATTCCCCTGAACGATTTCAGTATGGATTATCGCTGGCGTATTATCCTGTGTGTTTTTTCTTCCGAAAATCGGATCCGAAACTATTGACTTCCTTAAATAACCATCGGAGTAACCACGTCGGACACCTTCCTGAATCGCTTCGTAGAAATCACCGCCGACGATGTGAACATCCTGCCCGAGTTCAATAAAAACAACTACGACTCCGCAATCCTGACAAATCGGCATCTGCTTTTCATGAGCAAGTATGTGATTTTCAAGGATCATTTCGAGGATTTCTCGCGCGATCGGCAAATCTTCCTTTTTCAATGCGATTCGCAGTCTTTCCCTGACGATTGGATCAATCAGATAATTCGCTTCCATACAAAGCGTTTTCACAGCAGAAATAATTCGGGAAATGTCGATCTCGTTCAACTTTTCTCCGGTTTGAAAATTTGTATGACAGATAAGTTCATTTGCATGGCCAAATTTTATGCGTGTTCTTTAGTTTTCCAACGGATTTATGAACGGAAAATAAAATAGACAGCACCCATCAGGCAAAATCCCGCCCATATATAATCGAGTTTGATCGGCTGTTTCATATAAATTACGGCAAACGGCACGAAAACCATCAAAGTGATGACTTCCTGCATCACTTTAAGTTGGGCAAGACTAAGACTCGCATAACCGATACGGTTCGCCGGAACCTGAACCATATATTCGAAAAAGGCGATTCCCCAACTCACAGTTGCAGCGATGTACCATGATTTATCGCTCATATTTTTTAAATGACCGTACCATGCAAAGGTCATGAAGCAATTAGACAGCACTAAAAGGCCGGTTGTTTTCAATAAAGTCGACATCCAATTCCTCTGATATAAAACGTATGTTCTTGCCGGAACCCTGTTCGGAAATTGGCCGGTTATCTTTCAAATGACGAGATGCCTCGGATTTGAACGATCTCTCCGAAATAAATGCGATGATAATCTTTCTCAGGATATTTACTATGTATTTGCTTACTGAGAAAATTATTCGGATCCATATCCTGCCAATAAATTTTTCTGCATTCGATGATCAGATTCGATTCGGCATAACCGGGCGACTTAACAATTTCAGAAGGAATTGGCGTAAGTCCGGATTCGGCGATTTTCCGTTGCGATCTTCCGGAAATCGAGCCCAGTAATCGAACTTTTTCCCGAAATTCTTCCGGGAAAGCGCACAGCGTAAACGAATCATATTTTTCTAAGAATCCGAATGTAAACCGTGTCGGACGTACAACAATCATCGCTAACGGCTTACTCCACATCGAACCTAAACTCCCCCAGGCGACAGTCATTGAATTAAAATCTCCCGTCGAGTAATCGCCGGCAGTCAAAACAAACCATCCGTTTTCCCACGCATCAAAACTTTTCTGGGAGAATTTTTCAAAATCGATTTTTTTCAACATCTTTTCACTCCAATCTCAAAATTGATCCGAGACAAGCGTTCCAAGTATAATGGTTTACCGGAAAAAATCAAAATCAAATGATACAAATATTTCACTGTAAAAAACCGGCGGTGGAAACGAAATTTCTCTTTCGAGTAATTGCGATCTGCTGTAAGTTTATCCAAAATGGAGAACGAATAATATGTCTGCAATCGAACTGAAAAACCTGACTAAAGAATATGACAAAAATGTAAAAGTCATCGAAGACTTAAACCTGAAAATCAATGACGGTGAATTTCTGGTACTCGTCGGTCCATCGGGCTGTGGCAAATCCACAACGCTCCGATTAATCGCCGGACTTGAAGAAGCGACGCGCGGTGAAATCTATATCGGCGATAAATATGTCAACAACGTCCCACCTAAAGACCGTGATATATCGATGGTCTTCCAGAATTATGCGCTTTATCCGCATATGACAGTTTTCGAGAACATGGCTTTCGGTTTGAAACTGCGGAAATTTAAAAAAGCGGAAATTGCCGCTCGTGTCAAAGAAGCGGCTGATATTTTGGAAATCGGTGATTTATTATCCCGAAAACCAAAACAATTATCCGGCGGTCAACGCCAGCGAGTCGCGCTCGGCAGAGCCATCGTTCGCAAACCGAAGGTTTTTCTATTCGATGAACCGTTATCGAACCTCGACGCCAAACTTCGAGTCCAGATGCGTACGGAAATTAAAAAACTCCACAAACAGTTGAAAGTAACGATGGTGTACGTTACTCACGATCAGGTCGAAGCGATGACAATGGGAGACCGGATTGCCGTCATGAAAAATGGTATCATCCATCAGATCGATACGCCATTGAATCTTTACAATAAACCCAACGACCTTTTTGTCGCAGGATTCATGGGTAGTCCCGCCATGAATTTTATTCATACGACCTTATGCGACGGAGAAAATTATATTGCCGACGAGGGAAATGTTCAAATTCAGATACCCAAAAAACCACATCCGGCTTTAGAAAAATATATCGGGAAATCATTAGTTCTCGGGATTCGTCCCGAAGACATTTTCTTGATCGAACCGGCCGAAAATGGAACAAAAATCCTTCTTAATGTCGAGGTTTTCGAACCGATGGGAAATGAAACAAACATATATTTTACGACCGGGAAAACGCCCATTATCTGTCGGACGCCCGATTTCAATCCAGACGCTGAAGTTCAGGATACGATTCCAGTTTATCTGAATAATGAAAAAATGCACTTCTTCGATCCGGAATCCGGTCTGGCTATTTACTGAAATTTATCGGACTAAATTCCGAATAGTTGATTAAAATTTTTCGAGTCTGAGTATCGTCCTGCCGATCGATGCTTCGCTAGAAATTAAAATGGGCAGATGGCGTTCATCGGCACTGACATAAATCGTAATCTGATTTTGATGCCTGAATAATTTCACGTCTTTGGAAAACGGCTCGAGTACGAAACACACGAATTCGCCCGCAGGAACTTTGATTTTCTCTGTTCTTTTGACGATGACATTGTACGGTTTTAGTTTGTCATTGTCATAATTATAGAGTTTAAAAACGCGTCCGACATACAGACTTTCCGCGCGTATAAAATAGAAAATCGATAATGGATCGTTGACCATCGATGTCAGCGTATCGACATCGGTCGCTGAAATCGCCAGCATCTTCTGATAATCAAAATCAACGGCATATTCCTTCCGGTATTTACCTTCGGCTAATTTTTTCTGAAATCGCCGTGAAAACAGCGTCTTGATGTCGATCCAAGATTCCATATTGTCGCGAATCTGGTAAACCTTATCGAAAAACGGCGCCGTTTGCGTCTGAAATCGGATATGATAAGCGGGATGACCGTCAATAGTTACCTGTCCTAAGATTTCCATCGTCGACTGCCCGCTCTTGACAAAATTGAATATTGTTGAATAAACCAGTTTCTCGCCGACCTTAAAAGGATGCGACTGAGCCTGTACCGAAAATGGTGTCAAACCAATCCAGCCGACAAACATTAAAATCCATGTTGAGAACGATGAAATATTCTTCAATCCGATTCGTCTCGCAAGAATTCTTTCTTCAACGCTTTGACCTTGTGTCTTCTCAGATTTTTCCGGATCGCTTTCTGCAGCGCTTTCATGTTTCGTTTAACATGCGCCGGCTCATAATAGTTCAAAAACTCGATCCAACGGCAATTTTCATGCGGCTTCACTAATCCGCAGTCGCAGAGATTCATTTTAGAAATATCATACATTTTTCGAAAAGTCGTCATAAATCGTCGCGACGCCATCCGGTTCAAATCGATCAGGCAAACATTTTGAGAATTCCGGTTTTTTACTAAAAAATTGCCCAACGTCAGATCGTTGTGGAGATATTTCAAACAATGAATTTTAAAGACAATCTCAGCAATCGAACGAATTACACTGTCCTTATATGCTGATTCGACGGTAAAATCGCGTAGAACTTTACGCGCGAGTCGATAATCATCGATTCTCTCCGTAAGTAAAAAGTTCTTCTTGATGAATCCCTTTTTCCGTTCGGTGTAGCAAGTGATAGGGGTAGGCACTATGACACCGTTTTCCAATAAAAGGTTCGACGCGTCCCAGGATTTTCTCGCACGGGAGCGCATGAACGGGCTAAATAATCTCGATTGCGAATTACGCCATCCGAAATTTTTCACGACAACGAGATATTGCTTTTCACCAATCGGAATTTCGACGTCAGCGACGATGTTAACCTTCCTTTTATAAATGAATTTTGCCCGTTCGATGATCCAGCCTTTGTTACAGAGCCTCTCGACGGTTTCTCTATTTAACCAATTCCCCAGTAATTCCCGTTTCACTTTAAATCGATTGCCTTTCTATCGATCTCCATACCTGAAATTTCCGGTACAAATTGATCGGTTTATGTTTCAATCCGGATAATAAATTTGTTTCGAGTGCATTATCGACAGCCGATAAAACGCGTACGGAATTCCGCCGATCCGAATATGGATGAATCCGGCGCAATGCCGTTTTACGGTTTTCGGAAAACTCACCGGGAAATGATAGCGAACGATCGATTGCCGACCGCAGTTGACTCGATTCGGTAATATTGATTCCTTTATCGATCCGAACCTGCGCGTTCAATGTTACAACCGGTTTATCTAACAGCATGAACTCGTAAACAATCGACGATGTATCCGATATAAGCACATCAGCCACCTGAAGCAATGGAATGTTGTCGGGTGAATTGTAAATGATAAATTTATCTTGGGGGAGATCGAGAAACCGCCGTTTATCAGCGATATTCATCAGATCGTGGAATTTAACGATCCACGTTTCGTTTTCCTTCGGCAACCCGGGTAAAACCGGTAGAATAAAGTCCGAGGATTTAAACTTCGGACTAAAGGTCGGCGCATAGAAAATCAACTTTTTTTGCTCGTCGATTCCTAAACTTCTACAGATTTTCCGGCGGTCAAATTCATTGAGAATGGAATCAACTTTCGGCCAACCGGTTTCGACAACTTTAAAGTGCCTGTATTTTTCTGACAGGACACGGAATTTTTCCGTAATCAACGGACCGCTTGTGCAGTATAAATCAAAGAAACCGGTAATTTTATAGTGTCCGCCCTTTTCCTCACAGAGTCCGTGAAATACCTGAACTTTCAGACCGGGAATCTTGTGGTAAACGACATTCCCCGGAATGAAAACAACATCCGGTTGAAAAGCGATGGCTTCCTGAATCGAATTCGTCACTGAAAAATCACCCATCAGGTAAGGCAGAACGCTTTCCGTCGCAAAACAGAGCGAAATGCCATGCGAAGACCGATGAATCTCTTCGATCAGCGGTTTGACAACACTGATCGAATAGGGTCGAGTCAGAAAGTGAAGATATTTTTTCACCGGCGACTTTCCATTCGGCTCAGCAAATCTTCGACGACCCGACGCGATGCCTGACCGTCGATAATTCCCAGAAAATCGTTACATTTCTGTTGGTAAGATTCACAATATTCATGCCGGGAATCCAGTGTTTGGATTATGGCCGATTCCACGTCTTCCGGTCTTTGAACATGAATAGCAAAATCCAATTGCCGGATGATTTCTTCGTCCATCCGTTCACGCCTGAATTGCCGGTTGAACAAACGATGTTTCCAGCGCAAATGTAAAAAATCGCAGATAACAACCGGTTTACCCGTCGCCAGGAACTCAAATGCAGTCGAAGACGCTTCAGTCATTAAAACGTCCGTAACAGAAAAATAAGGAACGACGTTGAATGATTCCACCGGAAGAAGCCGAAGATTTTCATATTCGTCTGCAAGTTGTAAAAATAAATTTTTCTGATGCCGGTATTTTGGTAGAGTCCATGAAAAGTGATGCAGTTTGACGATCAGATTTAAAGATTTCGTCAATTCGCCGATTTCTTCACTAAATGGCTCAATCGAACTCGGATAAAAGGTCGGCGCGTATAGAACAATTGGATGATTATTGTCAAATTTCAAATTGCCGGTCGCTTTGTTAATTTCCTCCTGATCGAATAGTGTATCCAATTTGGGAAATCCCGTCGCAACAATCTGAGTTTTCATGTTTCGTTTCTCAAATTCCCGGACGCGGTAATCACCCTCGACATATCGGACATCGATTCGCGGGTCATAATCGGTATAGTAGCACGACTTTACGCCGATTCCATGGTAAAGCAGGGCAGCGAGTGTATTTTCGGAACAGTAATCCCCGGCATGAGTGCTTTTCCCGAATAGGGTAATATCGAATTGCCGACTTAATATTTTCCGACGACGCTCGGCTTCATTTTCCGCATCAATAATTTGCCAACCTTCGTTTAAAAGGAACCGTTTGATCAGAAAATAATCTGTCATCGGAGAATCGACGGTTGCACTAAAGAAAATATCGAATTCGCCATGTGTTTTCATCGCTTTGGCAACAGGTAAAAACTGAGGTAGATAATAAAGATGCTGAACGTTGAAAAGAACGGAGATTGGTTTCACAATCACCAAATACTTTTTATCGAACGCTAAGATTTTTGGCAATATGATCGTCCGCGCTTTTTCCAGATCTTCAGGAAAGTCGATCTCGATGACCGGAACGTCGGAGATATCTTCATAACACATTGGATGTTTTTCGAGGATCAAATCGACGGCTCGCTCGAAAAAAGACATCCGATCGCCTTCTTCGACGACGGTTTTCAGACTCGAAATAAAATCCACTGTCAGTTCTGCTGAGAACTTCGCAATTCCGACAAACTCTCCGAGACACTCATCGGGCGGCAATTTTTTGCCGATTCTCAGGATTCGATGAGTTTTATCGACGATAACCTTTACCTCTTCCTCGCCACATTTATTGACTTCAACGCCCAATGCCGTCGACTTTTCCGAACGAATCAACCGTCCCAGCAATTCACGATGGAACACGACGTCCGCATTAAAGTATAAAAAATCATTTCCCCGGAAATATTCGCCAGCCAGCATCAACGAATAAACAGTATTCGTCGAGGCGTAAAGCGGATTTTCAATATATTGCAGGTGAATTCCTTTGTACTGGTTTCCATACTTAGAAATGATCTGTTCTTTGAGGTAACCGACGACAATCAAGGCGTCTTTCACGCCGTAAAAATCCAGCGCGTCGAGTTGATGTTCGAGAATCGGCTTCTGCCCGATTTCGATCAGGCATTTATGTTTCGTATCGGTCAGCGGCGAAAGTCTGCGCGCGGAACCGGCGGCAAGAATGACTGCTTTCATAAATACTCTTACTCCTTTTCCAAATATCCATTAACTATCACGTTCAACATTCAATAACATAAAAACCGGTGATAATTTATCAAAAATAATAGAGAGTTACGTGGCTCTTGTTGATAACAATTCAAATCATTCCTTTTTCACTACGGAATTGATAAAATCGATCGCTCTTTCTGTCGATTTTCCATCGAGAAAATAAAAACAGTTTTGACGAACTTCATCGATATGGCTCTGGAACTGATCCGTCGTCAGACTTTTTTCGATTACATTTAAAATATTTTGGCTTCCGATAATAAATTCAAAACCGCATCGTTTGATATCGAACCTGTATTCGGATTTCATAACATTCGGGCTACTGATTTTGTTAAAAATGATTGGTCTCCCTGTAATCAGAAAGTCATAAAGCACCGATGATGAGTCGGAGATTAAAAGATCGGCAAACGTCATATTGTCGTTGATATTCATGATGGTATCGTTGAGAAAATAAACGTTCTTTATTTTTTTCCCCCGACAATATTCCCGAATCTCCGAGAGTTTGTTCGCATCGTTGATATGATTTCGGATAATGAGGTTGTACTTTTGAGGAATAAGATCGCAAAATGTTTTATAATGACTCATCAGCGTGCCACCACCCCACCGCCACGTCGGAGAAAACAGTATGTTTTTTCTTCCATTATCAGGAATTCCGGCAAGTTTTTTCAGTTCGGTAACGTTGTAATCGCCGTTGATGTATTTGTCAAACCGCAAATATCCAATTTTCACAATCTGTTCATCGGAAAGTGTAATTCCCGCTATCTTGGAATGGTAGAGAAGTTTTTGGCAGTCTTTTTCACCGGGAAGCATCCAATAATCCCAGTGATCGAACATAGGTGGATATTCGTTTTCTATACCAACTTTGTATCGCTTATCGCCGACGCCATGGTAGAATTGGAATGTTGCAAAATTACGCTCGTTCTTCGGTAAAATCGGCCACATTGAGGTACAAATAAGAGCTTTTGTTTTTTTGGGAAACGGTCCGGAATAGAAATGTCGGATTTTACTGTAATCACAATCCGGAAACAAAAACTCCAATTGTTGAAAAAAACTTGACAAATTCCGTTTATGTGGAAAAACATTTACATCAAACCATTCCGGCGGCCATTTTTTTCTAAAACGACCTCTCGTTACATCCCAAGACAGAAATGTGCCGCCAATTTTTTCCCAGAGAGAACGGATCGTTGTAAATTGACTCGCCTCTTTAGCAAGGTAATAAATTCCATTGTCTTCTAAATGCTTTACCTTGTTCAACTTGTCTTTAATAAACGTCTTAGGATTGCATCACAAATTCTTTGGGAAACCTTACCATCAAGTAGATACAACATGTCAGCTATATATTTTTCCCGAATTTTTATAAATGGATCCGGTTCATCGAAACACTTATCCAACAAAGCAGGCAAGTTTTTCGGTTTGGACAGATGATAACAAAAATCTGTCATATTCGAAAACATATCCTGATCCAACCTCCGACGGAAAATTCGATTAGGTAAAAACCGATGTCCTAATTTTTTCTTGTAAAAATCACAGATGACGACATGTTTTCTTGTCGCCATAAATTCATAAATCGTCGAAGATGCTTCAGTCACCAGCACATCTGCGACGTTATATAAATCGACAATATTGTAATGTTCAGGTTCGATCACCACTACTTCGGGAAATTTTCTTTTGATTCGCCGGATGAGTGTCACATGTTTCCGGAGATTGACACCACTGAACCGTTTGAGATAGTAAGACCATTGATGGAGTTTGATGATCAGATTGTAATCCTGAAGCATCTCGGGCAATTTCAGTCCGAATACTTCAAAACTGCTTGGATAGAAAGTTGGCGCATATAAAACCGTTTTCTTCGCCGGATCCAATCCGAATTTTTCCAGAGCGGATTTTGGAGTATCGAGTGAACCGTTAAAAAGCGGATCAAGTTTGGCGAGTCCGGTCAATTCCAGATCGGTCTGAATTCCCTTATTTCGTAGTTGTTCGATGCGGAACGGTCCTTCGACAAAACGAACATCCAACCGGGCGCTGTTATCCCGCCAATAAGACGGCTTAACGCCGATGCCGTGATAAACCATTCCGACCAACGTCCGATCAGCCACAAATTGTTTAATCGGATAACGCGACCAACCACAAATAAAAACATCCGGATTAAGTGCACGCACTTTTTGGGCTCGTAAGGTTTCATTATCCGCCAGTATAAAGCGATCGCATCGTTGCTGAATGACCCGCATAGCAAGATTCTGCTCGCTGGGATCGGTTGCCGCCGATGTTGTCAGATAAACTTCAAAACGATCGTCGGATTTCAGCAAATCGATGATGGGATCGAACTGCGGAAGATGGTAAAGATGGTAAGCGTCAAAGACAATCTTATAAGGATGGATCATACAATTTGTTCAAGTGTTCCGTTTTTCAACGGTCGGATTTGTCGTTACCCTAATTATTTCCATCTCATTTTAAACGAACCAGCCAACTTCGCGCCGGGCAAATTTATCGAATTCCTTTTACACGTGAAAACCATTTTTCTCTTCTGACCAGATCGGATGCCCTGAAACTGAATTTTCTATTGACAGTCGGTAATCCTGCCAACTTTTGAGTTTTTGTCTTTAATTTTTTTGAAAAAGCAGTATATTTGTCTCGGTCGTTTGAATGAACGATCCACAATGTTGATTTGAAAATAGTCCGGGATTTTTACAGGACACATAAGTTATTCGTCACCAATTCCCGATATCGGAAATTTAATCGAGGTTAACATGGACACAGGATTGTTCGGCGCTCTCATCGGAATCACTTGGAAACAGATCGTCATGATGCTCGTCGGCGCAACTTTAATCTATCTTGCCATTAAAAAGAACTATGAGCCGACGCTTCTGTTACCGATGGGTTTTGGAGCAATTCTGGCAAATATTCCCTTTTCCTCAGCAATCGGCGAACATGGAATCATGACCTTTTTATACAATGTCGGTATTTCCAATGAAGCCTTTCCTCTGATGATTTTTATCGCGATCGGCGCGATGATAGATTTCTCTCCTTTACTGAAAAATCCGATCTTGCTATTATTCGGAGCGGCGGCACAGTTCGGCATTTTCTTTACAATTATGGCGGCAGCTATGCTCGGATTCGATCTGAAGGAAGCCGCCTCTATCGGGATCATCGGAGCAGCTGACGGCCCGACATCTATTTATGTCGCTAACAAATTCGCGCCGGGACTTCTGGGACCAATCTCAGTTGCCGCGTATTCTTATATGGCGCTGGTGCCGATTATCCAGCCGCCGATCATACGTCTGCTGACATCAAGAAAAGAGCGGTTGATCCGAATGGAGATAAAACCAAAAAGCGTCAGTAAAACAGCGCTGATCGTCTTTCCGGTGGTCGTTACGATTTTTGCGGGATTCATCGCTCCGGCGAGCGCTTCGCTGATCGGCTTTCTGATGTTCGGCAACTTGATCCGCGAATGCGGTGTCCTGAATAAACTGTCGCTTGCGGCTCAAAACGAACTTGCCAGCCTCATCACTCTGGTGCTGGGAATCAGCATCGCAACGACGATGACGGCGGAAAAATTTCTCACCGAACGTACGCTTTTCATCATTGGTCTTGGGCTCGTCGCATTCATTTTCGATACGGCAGGCGGCGTGATGTTCGCCAAAGCGCTCAACGTTTTCCGGAAGAAAAAGATCAATCCGATGATCGGTGCTGCGGGAATTTCGGCATTTCCAATGTCAGCCCGCGTCATTCACAAAATGGGATTGAAAGAAGATAGTACGAACTTTTTACTGATGTACGCAACCAGCGCCAACGTTGGCGGACAGATCGCCTCCGTTATCGCCGGCGGTTTGATACTGTCTTTAGTCCCCTATTTTTGTAAATAATTGAGGATACAATGAACAGCGTTTTTTATTCAGCTTTTAATGTCGCCGCCCAGGGAATGACAGGTATTTTTATTTTCATGGCGTCGTTGTACGCACTGATTCTCTTAATCGACAAGCTCTTTCCTCAAAAAGCCGAACCGAAAAAGTAAAAACTTTTCGCCCGGATTTTTAAACACTCGAAAGGTTTCGCCTGACGAATTAATATTTCCGATGAACTAAAACAGACGCGCGATGTCGTTATAAAAGACGATCGCTGTCAGCATTAGGATCAGCACCAATCCGACTTGTTGAATCCGCAATTTCGCATTGATCGACAATGGTTTGCGGATGATGGCTTCGATCAGAATCACGATTAAATGTCCGCCATCGAGAGCCGGAATTGGGAGAATGTTTATCAACGCCAGATTAACACTGATGATCGCCATCAGTCCAAAAAGCGAACCGAGTCCGGATTTTGCCGACTGGCCGGCTAATTTAGCGATGAAAATCGGCCCGCCGAGATTTCTGATCGACTCTTCTCCCGTTGCAACCATTTTTAACGAGACTACGGTGATTTTCAACCAATACCACGTATTGTTCGCGCCGGATGAAATCGCTTCCCAAACACTGGCTTTCCGATGTGTGAACTTAGGACTAATCCCAATCATGCCGACATCGATGAAGCGGCTTCCTTTTAACACTTTATTGGAAATCGTCTTTAATGTTTTTTGATAAACGACACCGTTTCTTTCCCACTCTATCCGGATGATACTGTTCGGATGTGCATAAATGAGATCGGTCATGTCTTTCCATGCGGTAACCTTTGTTTCGTTGATTGAAAGAATCTTATCGCCACTTTGAATTCCGATCGAATCCGCCGGCAAATCCGGAATGATATTCTCGACGATTGCTTCCGGGCTGGGATCGAAAACACCGGAACTGGCAGTTAAAATGGAAAAAATAATAAAAGCGAGAAGCATGTTAAACAATACGCCACCGACGATAAATAGTAACTTTTGCCACATTTTCTTCGATCCGTACGCCCACGGCTCGGCGCTTTTAGCGCCCTCGACATCCATACTCTCATCAACGACTCCGGTGACTTTAACGTATCCGCCTATCGGAATTGCAGAGATGCAATAATCGGTGTCGCCGACCTTTTTACCGATCAGGCGCGGTGGAAAACCGAGTGAAAATACTTCAACGCGCATTCCGGTCATCTTGGCGAAAATGAAATGCCCGAATTCATGAACGAAAATAACACCGCCGATTACCAGTAAAACCGCTAAAATTGTAATCATCTGTTTATTCTATCCTTTCATCGTTTGGAATAAATCTGTCTTTCAAAGAATTCCCTGCCGGATTCCACGGTTTGTAACACATCGGAAATCGTTGGGTGATCGACAATGGGTAAAGCACCGAGCGCTTTTTCAACCAAATCCGGAATGTCTGTGAATCCGATTCTGCGGTCTAAAAACGCATAAACCGCCAGTTCGTTTACTACGTTTAAAATCGCCGATGCTGTGCCACCGCGTTTTAGCGTTTCGTACGCCAGCCGGACGGCCGGGAATTTCTGTATGTCCAGTGGTTCAAACGTCAGATGACTAATTTTCCCAAAGTCCAGGTTTTCCCATTTCAGTGGCAATCTTTCCGGAAAATTTAACGCGTACTGAATGGGCAGTTTCATATCGGGAACGCCGAGCTGCGCCTTAACAGAGCCGTCGATGAATTCCACCATCGAATGAATGATCGACTGCGGATGAATCACGACGTCGATCTGTTCCGGCCGTAAATCAAATAGCCAGCGCGCTTCGATGATTTCCAGACCTTTGTTCATTAATGACGCCGAATCGATCGTGATCTTTCTGCCCATATTCCATGTCGGGTGTTTTAGTGCGGATTCGGGCGTGATTGACGAGAATTTCTCCAATGGAAGTTCGCGGAACGGACCGCCGGAACCCGTTAGTATAATACGTCGCACGGTTTCCGGTTTTTCACCTTGAAGACACTGCCAGACAGCGCTATGTTCGCTGTCGATTGGAAATAACTTGGCGTTTTTCTCAGCCAATAAATGATTGATCAGGTCGCCGGCCATGACCAGCGATTCCTTATTGGAAAGCGCGATGTCTTTCCCGGCGGAAATCGCCCGATATGACGGTATCAAACCTCCGACACCAACGATCGCGTTAACGACCATATCGACATCCGCTCGTTCAGACAATTCGTAAATTCCTTCCCGACCGGATAATACTTCTATGCCGACAGATTTTAGTTCGTTTTCAACATTTAAAAATTGGGATTCATCGGCAATGGCGACCGCTTTTGGGCGGAATCGTTTTGCCTGTTCGATCAGCAAATCAGCATTTTTACCGGCGGATAAATAGACGATATCGAACAATTCCGGCTTCGCCGAAACGATGTGGAGTGTATTTTGGCCAATGGAACCGGTTGAACCGAGAAGAGTTAATTTTTTTTTATTCATCCGCAAATCTCACTTTTTCAGTTCAGCGAAAATTGATATGAAAGGTTTGCCGACACCGCTTTCCGTAAAATACTCAGATCAAGTCCGATAGCGTGCGCCTGTCCGAAATTCCGAACTATTCCAGATTGTAGTTCATAAAGGCTCACATTTCTAGTCGTTTCATAATTTAGTGAAACGTCATCCTGATCGTCTATTTTTATCCGGCAATGGACGAAATGCACGGATCCGCCGACAACGAAATCGAACGATCCTGCACGGTAATTTTTAGAAACAGCGAGATTGACATCCCGGGTATGGAAATCGTCCGGGCCATACAAATGATTGACGGAAACATCGAATAAATTGCGCCGCTCCGGTTTTCCCCACGAAGTAGCAAAATGAACACCGGTCGATTGAATATCATCGTGAAGCCATCCGACAGCGGCTACATGTCCGCCGAGAACGAGGTTGGAAGAAACGCCAACCGCTAACCATACCGACGGAAAACCGATGCATGCGTTTTCGCCGGATGGTTTGATTAATGATGGAACTTTAACGGCGATTTTCATCAGCGGACGTTCTGTCGTTTTGAATAGATTTAGTGGCGATTCCTGCTGTGTCGCAACCATCGCCAGCGTCGGGGTGATTGCCTGACGAATTTGTGATTGGGTGATATCCGAAAAATCAAGGTTTTGTCCGGATGCTGACATCGCCAGTACAATTCCGAATATGAAAAGAAAAAACGAGATTATTCGATGCGAAATGAGGTGCCTTACCAATGGTTTTAACGGATGATTCCGCGTGGGCTATTTTTGATAAAATGGATAATGTTAGAGACTTCGGGAGATGGATCAATTATCTCTTCAAGTTTCTTCACTGCGTCGGAAACAATATAATCGGAATGATAAATTACAGAATAAGCCTGTTTGATGATGCGAATCGTTTCGGGCGAAAATCCGCGCCGCTTCAATCCGACTAAATTCAATCCTTCGTAAGCGAGCGGTTCTCTTCCGGCGGTAATATATGGCGGAACATCTTTCGTTACTTTACTGCAACCGGCGATAATTGCATGCTGTCCGATCCTGATGAACTGGTGAACACCGCTCAACCCACCAACAAGCGCCCAGTCTTCAATCTGCACATGACCGCCGAGTGCGGCTGAATTCGCTAAAATCACATGATTTCCGACGATACAATCATGTGCTACGTGCGCGTTTGCCATGATCAAACAATCCGAACCGACGACGGTTTTCATTGCGTATACTGTTCCGCGATGGATTGAGGCAAATTCCCTGATAGTCGTTCTATCTCCAATTTCGGTAGTTGTAATTTCGCCGACGAACTTGAGATCTTGGGGAATTTCACCGACAACGGCATGATGAAAAACGCGGCACGATTTTCCTAAAGATGTTCCCGGCAGAATGATGACGCCAGCGCCTATCTGGCATTCGTCTGAAATTCTTACTCCATCATGAATCCATGAAAATGGACCGATCGTCACATTTTCACCAATTTCCGCTTTCGGATGAACTATCGCTGATGGATCGATCGTTGTCATAGTTTATATATCGGTAATTGTTGCCATGATCGTCGCTTCCGCCACAATGTCATCGTTGACATACGCGGCCGCCCGAAATTTACACGTCGAAAGCCGGAATTGTGTCAGTTTGATCTCTAACCTCAATTGATCGCCCGGAATGACCGGCTTGCGGATGCGAACATCATCCATCCCGGACAGCACAACCAATTTTTTCTCGGGATTTTCCAGTGTATGCAGGATCAGGAGTCCACCCGCTTGCGCCATAGAT
>JAQUKI010000034.1 GCA_028719225.1 Fidelibacterota bacterium
CAGAAAACCGCTGATCCCGGTGATCAACGTAGTTTTCAAAGATATTCTCCCGTGAAATACTTCAAATATAATCCGATCAGAAAATGCCCAAGGCACAAAGTAAAACTCAGTAAAAATACGACCGGCGAGGTTCGTACCGTATTATTCAGCATTAATAAATAGTTGATGATCCCGATAACCGGTGCAAGAGCGAGCGAGAACCACCAGAACCGCACGATCAGCCGTTCCAATAAAATGAATACGCCAATCGCCGTTCCGGTAGTGAGTATAATGAGATAAAATCCCATTCCATCGATGATATGAACATGATGAAAAAAAAATCCCAGCAGAACCGCCGATAAAACGCCGTAAAGTAATAGAAAAAGAAGTCTTGTTCTCAGTTCGCGTTTCCGGAAGTGAATTTGAATATAACCGAACTCTAAGCCGAGTAAAAACGTTATCAGCATGAGCCAGATCATCGACCACCTTTAATGAAAAATCTCAGGAGCGACCTTATCCCAGCATTTTCGGGCGACTAATCGATAAGATGGCGCATATTTACGCGAGTAAATTTCCGAATGATGAATGATCGGATAGCCGGCGCGAGCGATGGATTCCGTGAATTCAGTCGTCTGCTCCTGATCGAAAAATACTTCCTGCGATTCGATCAGTTCGACAATCATTTGCCAGTTGGCGATGAACGCATCCGTATCGTTTTCCGCTTTGGCCGCCGACTCGGCGATCGCCTTACACAACAATTCCGGTTTCCCGCCTTCGTATTTAAATCGTCTGAGATTGATCCGGATATACGTTCCCGTTGGAGAAATGTCTTCGATTAAATCAACGGTCGAATCTGCGCTGACGGTGTTCAATTCATCATTGAGCCATTTCGCGATCTGACTTTCATCCGTTCCCATATGTCCGGGACCGAAGATGCTTTGATAGACGAGTTTATAAACATCCTGAATCTGCATTTCTGGATATGAAGCCTTATGTTCCAAAACGATTTTTTTCCAGTCCGATGCGGTTACTTTATGGTGTTTCTGACTGCACGCATTAAAAAAACAAAAGATCAAAAGAATTCCTAGTAAAGAGTAACGTTTCATGATTGGCCGTTAGTCTAATTTGTCTGTTTTATCTTTCATGTCGATGTCTTTAAACTCGGCGTCCTGAATATCTTTCGGATTCATCGGAAACGATGCGTTGGATTTCTTCGCCGCAGATGCTTCGCGCCTTTCCTCAAATCTGTAAATCACCGGCTTGATCAGTTTCCAAACTAAATAAATGATGATTAATGCCAATATTGCCTGTCCCATTTACAACACCTCTCTGCGCGGATTATAATAAATCGTGCCGGTGACCGGTTTGACGATGACCTGAAGCAGTTCATGCAGATCGTCTTCATTATTCACGAAATCGATCTCGTTGGTGTTGATAATAATCAGCGGACTTTCTTTATAGCGGAAAAAATATTCGTTATAAATTTGGTTCAGCGACTCGATATACTCGCGCGACATATCTTTTTCGTACGATCTTCCCCTTTTTCGGATATTTGACATCAGGTGATCGGTGCTAGATTGAAGGAAAACGACCAGATCGGGTTTGGAGATGTCTTTTTCAAGCAGATTGGCAATGTGATCGTAAAGTTGGAGTTCTTTCTCTTCAAGAGTCAAATGCGCGAACAGCCGGTCTTTTGCGAACATATAATCGCTGACCAACAGATTATGAAACAGATCGATTTGCTTGATTTCCTGCTGTTGTCTGTATCGGCTGAGCAGAAAGAAAAGTTGTGTCTGAAAGGCGAAACGTGCCGGTTCTTTGTAGAAATCCTCCAGAAACGGATTTTCTTCGAACCGTTCGAGGACCAATTGTGTCGTCAACCGTTCGGACAGAAGTCTTGCGAAACTCGTTTTCCCGACGCCAATGACGCCTTCAATAGCAATGTAACTCAAATCATTCATTGTAATTTCAAACCTCCGTTAAGAATTCGGATTTGGGTATGTTCATAGTTCCGATTTTTTGGATCGATGTGCGATCCGGACATTCGGACAACAATAGCCGGACGTTTTTCCCGGTCACCGGATCGACGAACCGACCGTTTAATTCGTTCAATGGCGTCAGCACAAAACTGCGTTCGTACAGGGAATGATGCGGGATCGTCAGCTTCTCTGATTTCAGAACAACGTTAGTGAAAAAGATGATGTCGATATCTATCTCGCGTGGGCCGTAGCGTTTCGCATTCAGATCTCTCCCGCCATTGACTTCGATCCGTTTCAGTGTATCGATCAATTCAGTCGGTCGAAGATCGGTTTCGATCTCCGCGGCAATATTATAAAAATTACCCTGATCGGGATTATACAAGGGTGTCGTTTCATAAAGTGACGAAATCTTCCGTACAGACATCGCCGGCGAATCACTGATCCGTTCAAGCGCTGATTGAAGATTCGCCTGACGATCACCGAGATTAGAACCGAGGCTGAGTAATACCGGATGATATTTCAAGCCACCGCCTCCATCTCTTTCCGCGTGCGGTGCATTTCTACTTCCACCGTGTCGAGAACACCTTTGATCGGCGCGTTCGGTTTACGAATTCGGATACAAACCGATTCGGGATGAAAATGTTGAAAAACGGCTTGAAGTATTTTCCCGGATAACGCTTCGATCAGAAAGCATTTGGATTTTGTTACGACTTCGGCGACGATGTGATAAAGTTCTTCGTAGTTGATCGTGTCTTTCAAGTGATCCGTTCGCATAGGTATGGTCATATCGAATTCTAATTCGAGATCGACCTCAAACTTGCCGCCGAGTATTTTTTCCTGCTCGGCGACGCCATGATAACCATAAAACACCATATTTCTTAACGTCACTTTATCCACTGAAAGACTTTCAATTAAACCGGAGGTGAATTTACCGAACATGCCATAGATTGTCAAGATTCGCCGGATAATTAATCGGAGGTGATGGAATTGAACGGACAGAATCGCCGGAAAAGTTTTCATGTTTTTTGCCAAAGTCTCCGAAAATTGTCAAGGCGACTGATGGTTCTGACTTCTTTTCATCGGTGATTGCCAAGTTGAGTTCAATGCCGGTCCGGCACAGCGATTGTTTAAATCCTACTTGGTTTTTGAAAAAGGTAAAAAAAAGGAGATGAAACCATGACAATGACTAAATGGATACCCAGACAATCCTTGCTGAATGTCGAGGATGATTTCGACAGTTTTTTGAAAAATCTTTACCCAACTTACGATGCATCGTTCTGCGCGTTAATGCCGAATGTTGACATCGAAGAATTGGAGAAAGAATTCCACATCGTCGCAGAATTACCGGGCGTGAAAAAGGAAGACGTCCATATTCAGTTAGAGGACAACATTCTTACAGTTACCGGCGAGAAAAAACGCGAGAACGAAACCGATAAGAAAAACATTCACCGTTCGGAAAGATCATTCGGTAACTTTCAAAGAACCTTTCGACTTCCCGAACAAACCGATCAATCGACGATTCAAGCGGACTTCAAAGACGGAATCCTGAATATCGTAATTCCTAAAAAAGAAGCCGTCCTACCGAAACAGATCGAAATAAATGTGAAATAACTCGTAAAATCAGGAGGTATTATCATGACACTCGTAAAATGCACACCCAGAGGTTCTGTAGTAAATTTTCGGAATGAATTCGACAAGATGTTTGACACATTCTTCAACACCGGTTCGATGGAAACCGGTCTTGCCGCCATCTCGCCTGCGGTTGATATCGAGGAAAACGAGAAGGAATTCGTGCTGACCGCTGAGTTACCGGGAACGAAAAAAGATGACGTTAAAGTCAATTTGAAAGAGAACATGCTGAGCATCTCCGGCGAGAAGAGCCAGGAGAAGAAGATCGATGATAAAAACTATCGACTGAACGAACGCATGTTCGGTAAATTCGAGAGGTCTTTCAGGCTCCCGGATTCCACCGACCAGGAACATATCTCAGCAGAATTCAAACACGGTATTCTCACCGTGACAATTCCCAAGTTGAAAGAATCACTCGCCAAACAAGTCGAAATCAACGTGAAATGAGTTTATCTATAAACCTCAATCAAGAGCCGACGCAAGTCGGTTTTTTGATTTTACAGGCAATTGTCCAATCTCATCGGTAGTTCATGCATGAACTTATGATTCGAACCGGGAAAAGGAAAATCGCCAAGTTCCGCGATTCGAATCCACTTGAAATCTACAGCAGAATTCAATCGAATATCGCCTGAAACAAAGCGGCAAAGAAAAACGTCCATTAAAATCTTAAAATGTGTGTAGGCATGTTTGACCGTTTTGAAAAATGAACCCATTTCGACAGTCAATCCGGTTTCCTCAAAGACTTCACGCAAACAGGCGGCTTCTGTCGTCTCTCCTTTATTCACTTTTCCGCCGGGGAATTCCCATAAACCGCCGAGCAGGCCATCGGATTTCCGCAAAGTGATCAGAACCTTATCCTCGCGATAAATCACACCGACGACGATATGATATTCCGGAACTGCCGGTTTTTGCGTTTTCTTTGGGAACCGGTTTACTTTTCCATCAATACAAGCCAGACAATGTTTAGAAACCGGACACTGCCCGCAGTCCGGCTGATTTGGACGACAGATCAATGCGCCGAGTTCCATCATCGATTCATTGAACTTACCGGGTTGACTCGCATCGAAGATTTCCTCCACAGCATCTTGAAATATCTTCTTTTTCCCCGCGTCATTCACCGGTTGAGTCAACTCAAACAAACGGGACAGAACGCGCTTCACATTTCCATCGATCACCGGAACCGTAAATTGATAGGCAATGCTTGTTACCGCGGCAGCGATATATTCTCCGACGCCCGGCAATTTCCGAAATGCCTCGTACTCTCGAGGAATTTTACCTTGATACTGTTCAAAGACAATTCGAGCGGCACGATGCAGATTTCGCACCCGACCATAATATCCGAGCCCTTCCCACTGTTTCAGAACAGATTCAACTGATGAGGCGGCAAGTGATGAAATATCGGGAAAAATCTCCAGAAACCGTTCATAGAATGGAATGACGGTATTGACCTGCGTTTGTTGAAGCATGGATTCGGAAACCCAAATCCGATACGGATCTCGCGTTTTTCTCCACGGAAGATCGCGTTTATTTGCATCGAACCAATCAGTCAACGATTTCTGAAATTCAGGAATTTTCATTACCTGACAATGTGCTGACTGTTTGATAGGTAATCCCAGACGATTCTTTATCTGACGATGGCTCCGTGTCCCGGACGATCGTTGAGGATGATTTTTCCATCAACGACGTCAGTTCCTTTGAAAGGATCGTCGGAGATCAACAGGTTGCCGTCCAGATCAGCGTAATCGATCAGCGAACAGAGTTGAGCCGCCGCGGAACATCCGACGGACGATTCGATCATGCAACCGATCATGATCTTCATGTTCATGGACTTGGCGAGCCAGATCATCCTGAGCGCTTCCTGCAGACCGCCGGCTTTCATGATCTTAATATTGATGCCGTCATAGGCTTCTGCGAGTTTGGGAATATCGGACGCTGTTTTCACGGCTTCGTCGGCGATGATCGGAATTTCGACTCTGTCGCGTAACCATCGGGTCTCTTCCATCATTTTCGCGGGAAGCGGTTGTTCGATAAATTCGACGCCGTTTTTCACAAGCCACTCGATCTTCTTTATCGCAACTTCTTTGTCTGTCCATCCTTCGTTGGCGTCAACGCGGATCGGTTTATCTGTAACGGAGCGAACGGCCTTGATGAGTTCTTCGTCGCCCTCTTTTCCGACTTTGACCTTGAGGATTTTGTACGGTGCGGCTTCAAGCGTCTTTTGTTTGACGACTTCGATCGTATCGATGCCGATCGTAAAAGATGTATAGGGCGATTTATTCGGATCAAGTCCCCAGAGCCGATATAATGGAACATTCAGGGCTTTGCCGACCCAATCCATCAACGCGATGTCTATCGCGGCTTTAGCGGCTGTTTGTCCCGGAACTAATTCTTTGATGTCATAGCCGAGCTGAACATATTCGAGAGGATCGGCATTCGCGAAGAGCGGGATCGCTTTTTCAATCGTCGCGACAGTGGATTCCGGCGTTTCATCATAACGGATGTTCGGGCCGGCTTCTCCGACACCCATGATTCCGTCTTTTTCCAAATAGACGAAAACATTGTCTTTATAATCGCTCGAATTTCGTGAAATTGTCCACGTATGCTTTAGATTGATCCGTTTGACTTCGTAAGTGAGTTTCATGCCTTTCCCCGTCTTGAGTTTTGTATTGCCGAGTGAAATAGACGGCAGACCTGCCAGAACGCTCGTTCCAACTGCCGCTAATCCAACCGTTTCAAAGAATTCTCTTCGCTTCATCTTCAATTTCTCCCTTTTCAATAAAACTTATAGAATTTAACCGAATTGAAATAAGAGACAAACCGAAATTTAAAACCGATACCTTAGCAAGAATTTTCGATTGATTGGGTGCGCTCGCCGGGAATCGAACCCGGATAACCAGCTCCGGAGGCTGGCGCCTTATCCGTTAGACCACGAGCGCAAAAAGCGACTAAATATAAATCATCGGAAGGAATATCCCAAAAAGTGATTCAAAGAATAGAATAATTCCTAACCACAAATAAACCCGGATGAATACAAAATGTTTTGATTCACTTGGAAATGGAATCCACAGTCTAAAGGTTATAGCAAAAAATACAGATCATCTGCGTTTCTGCACTCAGTATTTCAACGAGGAGAACCAATCTACCCAACCAACTCAATCGCTATGGCCGGATCGATCCTGTGGCGGCATCCGGTTCCCTGAAAAAAGTGATATTTTTCAATAAGGTGAATTGCGAGCGGCGTCAAAATTATTTGCCGCCCGGTTTGCGTTTCGGTGATCACAACCTCCCCTTTTTCAAAAACGCCGTCTCCGGGAAATGGCGATGGAATCCGACCCATCGATTCGTAATAGACGGCAATGATACCCGAACGGAGTTCAATCTCGACGCCTAATGCTTCTCTGGCTTTTTCGTAGGCAGATTTTAGCAGAGAAACCAACTTCTTGAGTTCGATTCCCCGCTCTATCATTGTTCGCTCGTCGGCGGCAATGATCTCTTCCGGTAACCGGTTATCGCTGCCGAGAAATCCCTCGGCAGAAAATTTTGATGCGTGAAGGTTTGTCTTCACTACTTCGTTATTTGTCGGATTCGCCATGGTTTGCCTCCGATCGGTTTAAGCGAATTTATCATAATAGATTTTGTCTTTCGGCATCCCGTTGCGCGTTAAAACTTTCAGACAGGAATCGATCATTCCCGGCGAACCACAGAGATAGGCTTCATGTTTTGAACAATCGGGAAAATACCTTGCGACGACGTCGGTGATCAGTCCGCGCTCGTTTTTCCAATCAGAATCTTCCGGTTCGTTCGACAATGCCGGGATGAATTGAAACCACGGATTTTCCTGCATGAAGCGGTTTAATTCGTCTACATAGAACAGATCGGCTTGCGTTCTTGCGCCGAAAAAAAAGGCTACATCTCGCCGGATTTTCCTTCCTATCAAATCATGCAGGATGCTGTGAAACGGCGCCATACCGCTTCCTCCTGCGATAAAAATTGCCGGAGCGGACGATCCCGACAGGTGAAAATCGCCGTAGGGACCGGTTAGATTGATCTTTTGTCCGATTTGAAGATGTTGAAAAATCCACGTCGAGCAGAGGCCGTTCGGAACGAGCCGGATGTTGAGTTCGACGTGATTCCTGTCCGATGGCGGCGAAGCGATCGAGTAAGCACGGATCGACGATTCGCGCCCATCGTACATCGGCGATCGCAACTGAATATATTGACCTGATATAAACGCGATCTCCTCCGGATTCACGAGCCGAATACGCAAACCGACGATATCCGATGTTAGTAGTAATTTCTCCTCCAGAATCCCGGAAAAACGTTTGGCGTTGAGTGTTGACGCCGGAAGTTCGATCTTCAGATCAGATTCGATCCGAACCTGACAGGATAGGTGAACGCGATGAAGCCGATCAGATTCAGAAATAAGCGACCGTTCCGAATCCGTAAAATCGGGTGCGCCATCGGTGATTTTGACACGACAGAAACCACACCGTCCGTTTCCGCCGCAAGCCGATGGAACGAGAATTCCATTTTTAAATAGGACGGACAATAACGATTCACCAGCCGGTGCGAAAAACGTCCGCTCACCATCATTGATCCGGATACTAAATTTCTTACTTTCCAAACATCACCTTTGTATTTGCAGAAAATATAGCCAGAAAACGACAATCACACAACGATGAACTGTTAAGATTTGGCGAGATGATCTATGAAAAATTATTAGGAAGTTTTGCCGTTGTCCATTTCGGAGATGAGCCGGTTAAGCGCCACAATGCGGTCCTGATCACTTTCCCAGAGCATCATCTCTTCGTGAACACGCATTTTCAGTTCTTTTTGCCGGCTGAACAGGCGCTGGAATTCGTCCTGCCTTCCCGGTAGATAAATTTCCGATCCGGCAAACAAGATATCGATTTCAGCGATTTCGGTTTCAATGGAGAGAATATCTTCTTCGCGTTTCGCCGCTTTACCTTCGAGCCGTGAGAGTTCTTTGGAAAATTGCCGCCGTTCCTGAGTGTTTGGCTTGACTCGCTTTTCGTCTGTCTTTTCGACGATGGCGCTGATCTTGGTCGCAGGAATGATATTCCGATCGAGGTGATCGGTTCCTTTCTTGGCGAGAAAATCGCAGTAGTCGCTCTCGAAGAAGGAGAATCCGTCGTGTCTCAGTTCGAGGATTGCTGTCGCGGTTTTCTCAACGAAATGCCTGTCGTGGCTGACAAAAATAACGGTACCGGGAAATTTTACCAACGCCTTCCAGAGCGCTTCGATCGCTTCCAGATCGAGGTGGTTCGTCGGTTCGTCGAGGAGTAGAACGTTGTTCTGTTCCAGCATCAGACGGGCAAAGATAAGACGCGCGGATTCGCCACCGCTGAGCGTTTCACTGCGTTTATAAACGTCGTCACCGCTGAAGAGTGTTTTTCCCAGGATACCGCGGATGTTGCTGACAAATTCAGTCGGTGCAAAACCGTAAAGCCATTCGTACGGATTCGTGCCGGACGGAATGAGTTCTTTATGATTCTGCGCAAAATAGCCAATCGAGACTTCGTGTCCCCATTCGATGCGCCCCGAATCGTGTTTCAGATGACCACCGAGAATTTTGATCAACGTCGATTTACCGACACCATTCGGACCGATAACGGCGATGCGATCGCCGCGGCCGAGATAGAACGACACATCTTTCAGGACGTGATTATCGTCGAAACTTTTATTTAGATCGGACACGACGAGCGCCTGTTTTCCCGATGGGCGTTTCTGCACGAACTGAAAGACCGGCGAGATGCGCGACGAACGGACAATAACGACATCTTCCATGCGGTCTAATTGTTTCTTCCGGCTGATCGCCTGACGCGCCTTTGTCGCCTTCGCGCGGAAATGTTCGTAAAACGCCTGCAACTCTTCCTGTTTCTTTTCCTGTCGGGTGATTTCCTGTTCGCGCTGGTGGATTTCCAGTTCCTTCGCGCCGGTGAATTGAACGTAATTGCCTTTGTACATCTTGATCGATTCGTAATCGATGTCCAGTATGTGCGTCGAAATCTGATTTAGAAAGTGATAATCGTGTGAGACGACGACGACGACACCGGGATATTCGACCAGATAATCACCGAGCCAGGCGATGGAAACGATGTCTAAGTGGTTGTTCGGTTCATCGAACAGCAGAACGTCCGGCTTACCGAAAAGGCATTGCGCCAGTAAAACGCGCAGTTTATAACCGCCGGAAAGCGTGGACATCGTTTCAGTGATCTGAGAATTTTCGATGCCGAGTCCATTCAATAACCTTGCCGCCTGCGCCTCTGCCTCGTAACCGCCGAGATCGGAGATCGACATTTCGAGTTCGGCAAGCCGCGAACCCTCTTTTTCGTCCAGCGTTTTTTGACGGATCAGCCGTTCCTTTTCCTTCAGCGCGCTCCAGAGTTGTGGATTGCCCATCAAAACGACATCCAGAATCCGATCTTCTTCGAATTCAAAATGGTTCTGTTTTAAGAATCCTAATCTTAGTGATGACGGCGTGCGGGCTTCACCCTCCGTCGGAGTTAATTCGCCGGTCAGGATTTTCAGGAATGTGCTTTTTCCCGACCCGTTCGCACCGACGACTCCGTAACGGTTTCCCATCGCCAGATTGAACGTGACATCGGAGAAAAGTCGTCTCTCACCGAAAATCATTCCCAACTGACTGATCTGGATCATGCCATCTTCCTTTCCGGTAGAATGGAACGAACAATTATATTAAAAAGATAATGTGCCTGATGGATTAAAACTCGTGGCTTCACATCGTTGGAAGACATAAGACTGGATGGCAATTGGCGCGGTCGGATCGATCCGATCCGACAAATACAGAGATTAGAGACCGGTTTCTCTCGTGAAATTTGTCCGGTGCAGACGTTTGATCGATTTCGCCTTGCGCATTCTTTTTTCGACGCTGGGTTTCTCGTAGTTGAGATTCTTCTTGATGTCGTTCAGAATGCCCGCTTTTTCGTACTTTTTCTTAAAGCGGCGAAGGGCTCTTTCAAACGGTTCATTTTTGTACACGGTAACTTCTAACATGTTTTCTTTCTATTTTAACCTAAGTATGACTTTAAATTTTTACTGCGTGATTTGTGACTAAGACGGCGAATCGCATTTTCCTTGATCTGACGGACGCGCTCTCTCGTGAGGTTGAATTCCTCGCCGATCTCGTTGAGTGTCAGCGCATATTCGCGATCGATTCCGAAGTACATCTTGATGACGTCGCGTTCGCGTTTTTTCAGAGTATTCAGCGCAGCGCGGATTTCCTGTTTTAGTGATTCGTCCATCAGAATATGATATGGCGGCGCCTGAACGTCGTCTTCGATGACATCGATCAGCGCGTTGGATTCGCCATCGCGGAAAGGATCATTCAGCGATTGATGTTTGCGGGAAATCCGGATTGCGTCGGAAACTTCTTCGGCTTGCATTTCGAGTCCGGCGGCGATTTCGTCCTGAAGCGGCGCACGTTCGTATTGTTGTTCGAGGATTTCAGCTTCTTTTGTGATCTTACTGATGGTACCGACACGGTTGAGCGGCAGACGGACGATGCGAGAATGTTCGGCTAATGCCTGTAAAATTGATTGGCGAATCCACCAAACGGCATATGAAATGAATTTGAAACCGCGCGTCTCGTCGAAACGTTCAGCGGCTTTGATCAGTCCAAGATTTCCCTCATTGATCAGATCGGTCAACGGAAGTCCCTGTCCCTGATAATCTTTAGCGACACTAACGACAAACCGAAGATTGCATTCGGTCAGGATTTTCAACGCTTCACGGTCGCCTTTACGAAGCCGTTGGGCTAATTCGATCTCTCTTTCAGGAGTCAGCGGTGAAAACTTTCCGATCTCTTCCAGATATTTACTCAGAGCCCGGTTTGAATCGCCGCTAATCTTCTTTTCTTTCTTCGCCATTTACAAAAACCTCGTTCCTTTCTGAAAACCGCTAAAAATACCGTAATTTTTTTTCTCAGACAACATCTATTTCTACTAATACAACATTTATTTTGTGACATTTTCCACAATTAGTTAAAGTTTCTATGTTAGACCGTTAAATCATCTGATCGTTACCTGCCAGATAAAATCCAGAGCAACTTAATCGGATTTTTTTTATATTATCCTAACCAGAATGGAGGAACCTGATGAATTTGACACCAGAAATGAAAACGACAGCCGGAAATCTGATGAATTTTCTCGACGAATCGCCAACCGGCGCTTTTGCTGTGGCATCAATTCGTAAACGACTTATATCGAACGGTTTTACTGAATTAACCGAACAAAACAAGTGGAAACTGACACAGGGCAACCGTTTTTTCTTACAACGTGGCGATGCGGGTTTATGTGTCGGAATCGTCGGGAATTTACGCGTTGACCGAACCGGTTTTCGGATGATCGGCGCGCATACGGATTCGCCGGGATTCCGCGTGAAAACAGATGACGTTTATGAAAAAGCCGGATACGTTCAACTCGGCGTTGAGATTTACGGTGGCCCGCTATTGGCGTCATGGACTGATCGCGATCTTTCGCTTGCCGGAAAAATACTTCTGAAGAAAAACGGCAAGTTGAAATCGCACCTCTGGAAAAGCGACAAGGCTTTGCTCCGCATTCCGCAAGTCGCTCTTCACATGAACCGCGCTGTGAACGACGACGGATTAAAATTGGATAAGCAGAATCATCTTCCGCCGATTCTCGCACTCTCGGATGAAAAGCCATTCACTATGCGCCGGTTAAATGAGTTCATTGCATCGGAGATCGATGTCCCTGCCAAAGAAATTGCCGGGCTCGAATTGGAAGTTTTCGACACACAAAAGGCGGCGTTTCTTGGGTTGAATGACGACCTGTTCGTATCGGGGAGAATCGATAATCTTGCCATGTGCCATGCCGCGATCTCGGCGATCATTTCATTACCGGAAAATCCGGAATCAACCGTTCTCGTTTCGTTGTTCGATGCCGAGGAAGTCGGTTCCACGACAATGAACGGCGGTGCCTCATCCTTTCTCGATAATTGTGCCGAACGTATCGCGATCTCCGGTGGATTAAACCGTGAAGAGTATCTTATCGCTCTCTCAAAATCCATTCTCATATCGGCGGACGCCGCTCATGCGGTTCATCCGAATTACACCGATCTATACGAACCGCATCACCAAAATGCGCTGAACCGAGGCCCGGTCATCAAGATCAACGCATTGAAAAAATACGCGACGACAACCGATTCATCATTCTGGTTTGAAGAATGTTGCCGGAAGGCGGGTGTTCCGTTCCAAAAATACATCCACCGAACCGATAGAGTCTGTGGCTCGACGATTGGACCGATCGCTTCGACAAATCTCGGCGTTCAGGCTGTCGATGTCGGCAACGCGATCCTATCGATGCATTCCATTCGCGAAACCGCCGGCGTTTACGATCCGTGGTATATGACCGAAGCGATGAAAGCCGCGATGAAGTAATTTCTTAGTGCTTTTCTCAAACACAATCAGCTCTCACATTTCCGGGTGAGAAGCATCATGAAGGCAAATCAACAGGTGCTTTTCTCTGTCAACAGTCAACGTTTTCATTCTAAAAATCGCCGGGAACGTCTCGCCGTTTTTCCGAACGGCAAATGCTTCAAGTTTTATCGTTTGTTTTGGTTTGATTCCGTTTACGGCGGTTAATATTTTCCCCGAAAAGTCCGATGGTACAAAATCTGTTAGTCTCCTATCACCAATTTCTTCCCTCGAATAACCGAGCAACCGGCAGGTGACACCGTTACAATTCACCACTTTTCCATCGTCTGAGAATAACAAAACGGCTTCCGGCAACGCCTCGATGAGTTTCCGGTTCCGTTGTTCGCTTTGTCGTAAAGCGTGTTCGCCTCTTTTATGTTGGGTAATATCTGTCGCTGTAAAGATGATCCCGGACAAGCTCTTTAACGATTTTACCGATGCCGAACTGAGCAGGATGTCGATGATTTCCCCATCTTTCCGGCGAAACTGTGTCTCGAAACTATCCGCACCGATGGTTTCAATCCGCTTATAATGATGTTTACCGACGCGATTGAATTCTTCGTTTGTCTCATACAGAATTCGGGTTGAATTGCCGATCAATTCTTCCCGCCGATAGCCGACCATTTCACAAAATTTCTGATTCACAAATTTTATATTTCTGTTCACAACCATTCCGATTCCGATCGGAGCCGCGACGAGAACGCTCTCGAGAAGTTCTTCACGCTCTTTCAATGCTTCTTCGGATTTTTTCTGTTCAGTCACATCATCGTAAACAACAACGATTTCGCGAGACGGAAGCCGATAAACATAATTTTCTACCCAATGAAAGACATGTCCTTCCATATATACCGAGATCGGATAGGTTTCAGGCTTTCCGGTTTTCAAGACGCGCCTGAAAACATCGAAAAGCCCGAAATTTCTGATGCCGGAAAACACCTCTTCGACGTGCTTTCCGACGATCTCATCCTTTTTTACCTGATCGATCTTTTCGCCGGAACGATTGATATCCCGGATGATAAAATCATTGCCGTCGTCAATCGCTTCGTAAACAGTAACACCGCTGGTAATACAATTAAACAGATCACCATAACGGCCGATATTTTCCGATGAAGAATCATTTTTTTGCATCACTTTCCCCCTCCGGTTCTGAAAAATTCGACGATCCAACGGGCTATTCGGGCACAGTTGCCATCATTTGGTCTTTGGAACATTTTCATGCCAATACAATAATAGGGCAAATTCACCTTAAAGTCAAGCACTGAAAATGAACAGGCGAATCCGGAAATCGGTTCGCCTGTCGAGATTTCAAAATATTCGGCCTAAAATCCGCCCATAGGAACTAAACGAATGTTTGTAGCCATATCCGAATTTTACCGGCTACTTTTTCCGGTGTGAATCCAAACTGTTCCGCCAGAATTTTTGCAGGCGCGGAAGCGCCGAATCTGTCAATGCAGATCGTCAGTAACGGTTGTCTGAACAGATCACCCCATCCGAATGACGAGGCCGCTTCGATGACGGCAACGGGCGAGTTCGGCGGAATCACCGAATCCCGGTACTCGTCCGGCTGTTGCTTGAATTGAGAGACCGACGGCATTGAAACGAGGCGAATCAATAGTCCGTCTTTTTCCAATAATTCTTTGGCTTGTTGAGCAATCTGAACTTCCGATCCGGTCGCCACAATTGTCACGTCGGGACAATCGCCGCCTTCTTTCGATAAAATGTACGCGCCTTTCTGGATCAACAGAGGATCGAACGATTCTTCGCGGTGAACCGGCGTCACTTTTTGACGTGTGAGAATAAGCGCTGTCGGCCCGGACTGTTTCTTCAGCGCGGATGACCATGCCATGGCGACTTCCGTTCCGTCTGCCGGACGAATGACCGTCAGGTTCGGAATCGAGCGAAGCGCCGGAAGTTGCTCGGTCGGTTGATGCGTCGGCCCGTCCTCACCAATGAAAATCGTATCGTGCGTAAAAACATAGACGACATGCCTGCCCATCATCGCTGCCAAGCGAATTGCTGGTTTCATATAATCCGAAAACACGAGAAATGTCGCGCCAAACGGAATAAGTCCGCCTTCGAGCGACATTCCTGTTAAAACCGCTCCCATCGCATGTTCGCGAATTCCGAAATGAAAATTGCGTCCGCCAAATTTTCCTTTTTGAATGTCCGGAAAAGCTTTCAAATATGTGCTGGTTGACGGTGCGAGATCGGCGGAACCGCCGCAGAATCCGGGAAATTTTTCAGCGATTTTCTGCATGACTTTTCCGGAAAGCGAACGCGTCGCGGCCGCTTCATTTGCCACCAGCGCTATCAGTTCTTTCTCAAATTCTTCCGTCACGACAATCTTATCCCGATCTTCCCATCCTTTCGCCAATTCGGGGAAAGATGTCTGCCAGGCGACGAACTTTTTTTGCCAATCGTTATAATCCGTTTTTAATTCGCTATTTCGTTCGGCAAAAACGGTTTTCACTTCATCGGGAACCATGAATTCGGCGTCTTCCGGAAAGCCTAAGTTTTTCTTCGTCGCGCGTAATTCCTCAACACCCAATGCCGCGCCGTGAACTTCAGAATTATCCTGCTTATTCGGACTGCCGAAACCGATGTGCGTGTGGGCAACGATCAGTGTCGGTCGCTCTTTCTCGGCGATGCCTTTGGCTAATGCTTCGGCAATTGACTGTTGGTCGTGTCCGTCGGTATAAAGCACGTTCCAACCGTAAGCTTCAAAACGTTTTCCGACATTCTCTGTAAAAGCTATATCGGTTTTTCCTTCGATGGTAATTTTATTATCGTCGTACAAATAAACGATATTGTCAAGTCCAAGATGCGCGGCAAATGAAGCGGCTTCCGCGGAAACACCTTCCATCAAATCGCCGTCGCTCACGATCCCGAAAATCCGATGCGTTCCAAAAAGTTCAAAACCTTCCCGGTTGAATCGTTCGGCGGTCATTTTTGCTGCGATCGCCATTCCGACGCCCGTCGAAAATCCCTGACCGAGCGGGCCGGTGGTTGTCTCGATTCCCGGCAGACAGCCGTATTCAGGATGTCCCGGCGTCTTCGAATCCCACTGACGAAAATTCTTCAGATCGTCGATACTGATCGGATAACCGGAAAGATGAAGCAGAGAATAGAGCAACATCGAACCGTGTCCGGGTGATAAAATGAATCGATCCCGTCCGACCCATTTCGGATCGCTGGGATTGAATTTCAAAAACCGATTCCAAAGGACAAAGGCGCAGTCCGCCATTCCCATCGGCATTCCGGGATGTCCGCAACCGGCTTTCTGAACGCCGTCAGCGGAGAGCAGGCGAATCGTATTCGCCGCTAACTTTCCAAGTTCGAGAGATTTGTTCTGTGTCGTCAAGATTCACTCCTTTATATTAAAATTCATTGGATCTATTCACCGGGCAGATTTGTGAGAACCAGCCCGAACGGTTTTCCCAGCAGGTTCAACATTTCAAAAACCGTTCGTTCGAGCGAGATCTTTTCGCGGTTTCTTTCCTCCGCCTCAAATTCCTTTTCGCCATGGATGTAAATGCGAGATTGACCTTCCGCCTTAACCGCTTCTTTCAGCATCCGGATATAATGCGTCATATTCTCACGCACTTCGTCAGAACCGACGAAAGCTTCGGGATTGATCGCGCCCAAAAAATGCGTCACGCCGGCCGGTTTTCCTTTCTGCCCATAAACTTCCGTTCCGACGAAGCCGGATGAAAGAACCGAACAGAAAATATCAACCGCAGCGCTCAGGCCGTAGCCTTTGTGACCACCCGTCAATTCCTTCCCGCCACCAAGCGGTAACAACCCGCCGCCGCGCCGGTTGATCAGATTATCCAAAATATGCGATG
>JAQUKI010000035.1 GCA_028719225.1 Fidelibacterota bacterium
CCCGGAAGAATATGTCGAAGCACAGGAATATAACTATGGATCATTTATCGCTAATTGCGGGTTGTGGATTGCGGGAAAAGTCGAGGGCGACGTTCGCGCGAATGTCGGCTGGTGGCAAAACAATCTCACGCCGGAAAAAGATGGTGTCAAAACGGGACTTTTTGTCCTGAATTCTCAGGATTTACCATTGAAAGGCGCTAACTGGCCGAGTAAGTATGGCGCTCCTGTGGATGCGAGCCACAACGTGAAGATTTACGGCGACGATATGGCTCTCAGCGTTCTTTTCAGCGATACGACAAAGACAGAATCGTATCTTGCCAAACCGATCAAAGGACTTCGGGTCGTCGCGCATATCTTTGGCTATCAGAACGATCGAGTCTATCTTCAAAATCAGGACAATATTCCTTACGTGATGTTCTTCCGGTACGATCTTTACAACGATTCGCAGGTACCGATTCAGGATGCCTATATCGGTTTTTGGGTGGACACCGATCTGAATGAAATTTCTATAGGCTCCAATTCTACCGGCTACGATATGCTTCGCGAAATGTCCTACACTTACACGCCTCAACGATATTCGACAAAGGTTGATCCGGTAACTGATTCGGTTTACACAATTCTTGTTCGGGCGACACATCAAACGACGGGATATACGTTTCTGCAATCTCCGGAAGTCAATGGAACCGAATTGCGCGCTTCCAGTCACCGCATCATGCGGAAAAACAGTTACGACGATCCGGATTTTGGCGAGACCGGTTTTAGCACGCCTGAACAAGTGTATTTGGCCTTACAGGGTTTATCCAACACCGGCCAACCGATGATCGATCCAACGACGGGACAAGCATCGAAGTTTGCATTCACAGGCGATCCGGTGAAAAAAACCGGGTGGCTGGATGTGGAGACAGAAGTGAGAAGCATGATTTCCGTCGGTCCGTTCGACTTTACTGCGGGTGAAACTCACACGGTGGTTGTCGGATTTGCGATGGCATTCGGAGACGACCTTGCAGAATCGCTGACAAATCTTAAAAATCTCGTTTACTACATCAAGATTCGTTCCGGTTACTGGAAATAGTTAAAAATTCCGAAAATTTGCCCAAACCCATTTTTGGCAGTCTAATCCGTCTTTTGTTTATTAGTTCTGATTTCTACTCTTTCACCAACTTATGGAAGACAAATCCCACCAGCGATCCTAAAATCCCGGTCATGATGACAACGGGGATTAAACTGGCCGGATTGTTCCATCCGATGATAAACAGGCTGGGTAATAAACATACAAAAGCGATTACGATCCCTTTTATCACTGCCGGTAAATGCAAATTAGAGGTAGCGAGTATAAAACCCACTACAATCCATAACGTAAAGGCCGATAAATTGGCATCCCAGGTCAATTTCTGAATGAGCATTGGGATCACATCCAGAATTCCCGCCGCTAAACCAACCATTAGACCGACGATAATCCGCTTTTTCATTCAGTCCTCCTTTTCCTTCTTCTTGTGGGCCCGATCAAACATTTGCGCGGCCGGACAGCCCAGATCTTTCTGCTTGCAATTCTTGCAGGCCAAAGAACCCCGCACAAAACTATTTCCGGTTGTAGTCAGAATCAATATTACCGCCAATGCAAGAACGATTAGCCAGTCAAATTGCCGGATCAGCAGGATGATTCCGCCTAGTAAGGGAAATAACGTCACCAGAACATCCGGTACAAGATCACGCCACGTGATTTTGCGTCCGGTGAATTTTCCGGGATCGCCGCGGCGGAAAAACAGGGCACACAATCGTCCCTTTCCGAAGCTACAGGATTTGCCGTAGTAATAGCAGTTTACACAACTACCGCGCAGAAGTCTGATTTCGAAATAAATACAATAAGCCAGGTACAAAAGCATCCAGACGATTCCTAATCTGGCGAAAACAAATAGGCTAATCGCATAGACGGACAGCGATAGCAGATTAGCCAGCAATATCATCCACAACGGAAAATTTTCATACTTCGACGGCATGGTCATTCCTCCCTGTAAAGTAATGATTTCAAAACAGCCAATAAAAAATTGGGGCCACTCAAAGATTTGTACATCATACTTTTTTCAACATCCTTAACGTCGAAATATTACTCATTCACTAAACTTTAGTCAAGTCCAAATTCAATGGTAGATAAAAACTTTACTACCAGTTCGATAAAAATCATTACGCCTTACTTCTTGTATAGATGCCAATTATCGATCAATAAATAAAATTCTGATCGTTAAGATAATCCGAATCTGCCATTTTTATAAGATTCATTTTTGGTAATTTTTACCGTCTTTGATTATATTAACACCCGTTATATCAATACGAACCAGAAACGGATCGGTTGACTTTGAGTAGAAAGGTAAGAACGAATTGAGAGATGAGATAATCGTTCGCGGGGCGCGGACGCATAACCTGAAAAATATCGACATCGCCATTCCCAAAAAGAAGATTGTAGTATTCACCGGCGTTAGCGGTTCGGGAAAATCGAGTCTTGTTTTCGACACGATTTACACAGAAGCCCAGAGACAACTCATCGAGACATTTTCTTCATTTGCGAGACGTCGCTTGCCAAAATTATCGCGTCCGCCCGTCGATGAGATTCAGAACATTTCGACCGCGATCGTTATCGATCAAAAGCGAATGGGACGAAATCTCCGAAGTACCGTCGGAACAGCAACTGAAATTTCAACTTATCTGCGCCTCTTCTTTTCCCGGTTTGTGCCGCCGTTTATCGGTCCGTCGTTCTATTTTTCCTTCAATAATCCGGAAGGATTGTGCCCGGACTGCAAAGGACTCGGCAAGCGTATCTTCGTCGATACCGATCTCTTGCTGGATCGGGGAAAATCATTGCGCGATGGGGCTGTAACCCATCCGGACTTTCGGATTGGAGGCTGGAGTTGGCGGGAAATATTGGTCTGCGGATTGTTCGATCCCGATAAGCCGATCAAGGAATTTGACGAGAAACAACTTCACGATCTGCTGTACGCCGAAGCGATCCCGATCGTCAAACCGCATGGCGCCGGAACCTATATGAAAAATTTTGAGGGTATCGCTCATCGCCTGGAACGTCTCTATATTGATAAAAGTGAGGACGAATTACCCGACAAACGTAAAGATGCCTATCAACGCTACTTCCAATATCTCGATTGCGATTCCTGTCATGGTACAAGGCTGAATCAACGGGCGCTTGCAGTCAGGATCGACGGCAAAAACATCGGCGACCTGTCGCGGATGGAATTGACCGATCTGTCTGAATTTCTCGCACAATTTCCTGTTCCGGAAGCCACGCCATTAGTGAATAAAATGCGCTCGATTCTGGGACACCTGATCGACATTGGTGTGGGTTATTTGTCTCTCGAGCGTCCGGTTTCGACGCTCTCCGGCGGTGAAAGTCAGCGAGTGAAAATGGCGCGTCAGCTGGACTGCGATCTGGTTGACATGATGTACATTCTCGACGAACCGTCGATCGGATTGCATCCGAAAGATACCGAACATCTGATTCTCATGTTAAATGAGTTGCGCGATAAAGGCAACAGCGTTCTCGTCGTCGAACACGATGTAGAAGTCATGAAGAACGCTGACCATATTATCGACATCGGCCCACGCTCGGGAGTCAACGGAGGAGAGGTAGTGTTTACCGGAACATTCAACGAAATTTGCAGGGCGGACACACTGACCGGACTCTGTTTACGAAATCACAGACAACAGACGTTCCAGCGCAAACCGTGGATGGAATTTTACGAAATCCGCAATGCTACTCTCCATAACCTGAAAAATATAACCGTTAAAATTCCTAAAGGTATTTTAACTTGCATTACCGGTGTAGCGGGAAGCGGGAAAAGCAGTCTGATCAATGATGTTTTTATGAATAAATTTCCCGATGCGATCTTGATCGATCAGACGCCCGCTGGAAAATCTTCCCGCTCAATTCCCGTCACGTATATTGGTGTTTTCGATCTTATCCGTAAGGAAATCGCCGCTGCGACCGGCGCCAGTCCAGCGCTATTCAGTTTCAATTCAGATGGCGCATGTGAGAAATGCAAAGGTATGGGATTCATCAGCCTCGAAATGAATTTTCTCGACGAAATTAAAATGACTTGTGATGAATGTAACGGCCAACGATTCAAGGACGAAGTTCTCGCGCTGAAATACAAAAATAGAAACATACTTGATATTCTGAACATGAAAACAGGCGAGGCAGTCGACTTCTTTGAGAATAAGGAAATCCAAAAACGGCTGAATATTTTAGTCGAAGTCGGGCTGGATTACCTCGCCATCGGCCAGGCGCTTAGTTCGCTTTCCGGTGGTGAGGCGCAACGACTGAAAATCGCCGCGGAACTGCATAAACGTGGAAATATTTACGTGCTGGACGAGCCAACGACCGGTTTACATATAGCCGATATCGACAAACTGATTTCCATCATCGGTAAATTGACAAAAAACCATAACTCTGTCGTGATCATCGAGCACAATCTGGACGTTATCAAGCACGCCGACTGGATCATCGACATGGGACCCGGTGGCGGAAAAGACGGCGGTGAGATTGTTGCCGAAGGTACACCGGAAAACCTTGCCGGAAATCCGCATAGCGTTACGGGTCGTTATTTAAAGTTTCTGATCGAATCCTGAGAATAAGTTCGCATGAAAATAAAAATCCTTCATTATCTTCTTTTAGCAAGCATACTGATGTTACTTTTAACGCCGGTGACGATTTCCGCCAGGTCATTTTTTAAGAATAAAGTCGAGTGGATCAATCTCAGCACGGGCGCCAGCTATCCGGTTTACTCCCGCTGGGGAAAAGGCAATAATTTTTCTTTGAACTATCAGTTTGGGGAGCGGATTTTTTACCAGGCCGGTCTCGATATGACACAAGGACTTACCGGTGGGACGAATTACATCGTAAACACCTTTCATTTCAGCGCCGGGATTTGCGACACTTCGCGTCATTTTCTGGCGGCGGCGTTTGTCGGGCCATCGCTAAACTTCGGTAAAGCCAAGATTCCGGATGTATCGGGTCTGATCACTTTATGGGGACAAACCAACAGTATTGGACTTGTGCTGAACGGTCAGTTGTTTTTTCGTATTCCATCGGCCAAAGAATTTGGATTCGGAACCGAAATCTATGCAAACTTCAATCGCGCAATCAATTACTACGGCGTCCGATTTTCACTGTTGTTTGGAAATGGCAATTAAATGATTCATCATTGGAGTATCAAAAAATTTCGTCCGGGCGTTTTCACTCTGCTTTTCCTCCTGACGATCAATTCCTGCGAAGAGAATCCGATTTTGTATAAATATATCGTTTATGTCGATTATGAAGTTACATATCAAATATCTGGCGAGAACATCGATTCCTGTACGATCCAGTATTTTGACACCGATGGAAATCAGATCACACTCCATTCACAGCCGTTACCGTGGAGCATCAGTTTTACACAAAACGGTGAATTCTACGCTCATGTCGTCGCTTATTCGATAAACACTTATGATTCTCCCGGTAAAATTACTGCTACGATTCTCATTGATAATGAAACGCTGACGACCTCCCAAAACGAAGACGAATTGGTGCATTATATTTCGTTAACATCGGAAATCAGTGACAGACTGTTTATCACCGTAAAAACCGATCATTATTAAACCGCTGGTAATTCATGTTTTTGTTTTTTCTTAAAAAGTTTCGTATAATCGGTAAGTCAATAAAGGGAGTCTTGATTGTTCATTAAAAATTCTGATACAACTGCGATTGTTTGGCATGACTCGCGCGTGAGTTACCGCGATCTGCTGAGTCACATTCATTTTTACGCGACGCTTTTCCAAGATAAAATAAATAGTAAAGTGGCGGTATTCGCCCCGAACCGCCCCGAATGGGCTTATGCCTTTTTCGCGGCATGGAAGAATAACGGAATCGCGGTTCCAATCGATTATCTTTCACCGGCCGAGGAAGTCGCCTATATCCTGAACGACTGTCGCCCTGAAGTCATTTTCTGCGCACGCGAAACGGTTGCGACCTTCGAAAAAGCGCGGACAATGTTGAATTACACCATCAGCCTTCGGGTTTTCGAAGACCTGCAATATAATGTCTCCGATTTTGCACCGGAGAATATTGATGCCGCCGATGTGCAGAAAACCGCTGTGTTGATTTATACCTCCGGCACCACCGGCAGTCCGAAAGGCGTCATGCTGTCCTATGACAATCTGTTGGCGAATATCGAAGCCGTCTCGCAAACCATTCCGATTTTCATCGCTGAACGTCCCGTGCTCGCGCTCTTGCCATTTCACCATATTTTCCCGTTGTTGGGTTCGCTGGTAGCGCCGCTGTCGGTCGGATCTATCGTCGCTTTTTCACCGAGCATGGCGTCCGAAGACATCATCGGCACCCTGCAAAAAAACGGCGTCGGCATCATCATCGGTGTGCCGCGCCTGTATGCCGCGATCCGTAAAGGCGTCATGGATAAAGTCCATAAGAGTTTTATCGCCCGTACGATGTTCGGACTTGCGCGCTTGGCCCATTCCAGGGCTTTTTCCAAAACTATTTTCAAGCAAGTTCACCAGCGCTTTGGCGGAAAACTGGAATATTTGGTCTGCGGCGGCGCCAAATTGGATGAAGCCGTTGCGCACGACTTCAAGACACTCGGTTTCGAAATGCTGGAAGGTTTTGGCATGACCGAAGCCGCGCCGATGATCACCTTCACACGCCCCGGACACTGGAAAATCGGTTCCGCCGGTCAGGCCATGCCCGGCATGGACGTGACGACGCGAGATGGCGAACTCATCGCCCGCGGCCGCAATGTTATGCAGGGCTATTATAACCGGCCAGAAGAAACGGCGCAGGTTTTACAAGACGGTTGGCTGTGCACCGGCGATCTCGGCCACATTACCAGAAAAGGCTTCGTGCATATCACCGGCCGCAGTAAGGAAATTCTCGTCCTGTCGAATGGCAAGAACATCAATCCCGAAGAAATCGAAAAAAAGATTAGCGGTCTGTCCGACCTGATCGCCGAGATCGGCGTATTCGCCCGCAACGACACGCTGCAAGCGGCTATCTATCCTGATTTTCGTAAAATTTCTGAAAAAGGTGTTCTGAACCTCGAAGAAATGTTCCGCTGGGACGTCATCGACCATTATAACCGCGGTGTCGCAGCCTATAAAAAAATCACGAATTTCATTCTACTAAAAGAAGAATTGCCAAAAACACGCCTCGGAAAAGTCCAGCGCTTCAAACTCGCCGCGCTGGCTGACAAATCCGCACGCCGGAAGAACGAATTCATCGTGGAACCCGATTATGAAGAGTATCAGGTTATCCGCGATTACCTGAGCGAGCAGAAGACGACCGACATTCACCCGGACGATCATTTCGAGATCGACCTTGGCCTTGATTCGCTCGACAAGATCAGCCTTCAGACTTTCCTGCAATCGACTTTCGGTATTAATATCAAGGAAGATATTCTGCTCAATTATCCAACCGTCGAGAAACTCGCCCAGTTAATGAAGGAAACGAAGAATAAACTGACCGTAGAAGCCGTCAAATGGGCGGAAATCTTCCATGAGAAAACCGAACTGAAATTACCGCGCAGCTGGTTCACCCAGAACCTGCTCAAAACGCTTTCCGGACTTTTTTTTAAATTCTATTTCCGTTTCGGGGGTGAAGGTCTCGAAAATATCCCGAACGGACCGTTCATCCTGGCCTCAAATCACCAGAGTTTCATCGATGGCCTGTTTGTCTCAGTTTTTCTGAAACGCAAGGTATTTAAGAACACCTATTTTTATGCCAAGGAAAAGCACGTCCGCAACCGTTTCGTGCGGGCTTTTGCCAACCGTAACAACGTCATTATCCTCGACATCAACCGCGACCTGAAGGAATCCCTGCAGAAGTTGGCTGCCGTTCTGAAAAAGGGCAAGAACATCATCATCTTCCCGGAAGGCACGCGCACGCGCACCGGCAAACTCAACCAATTCAAGAAATCGTTTGCCATCCTGAGCCGCGAACTCAATGTGCCGGTTGTGCCGGTTTCGATCAAGGGCGCATTCGAAGCGTTGCCCAGCGGATCGCATTTTATGCGTCCCTGGAAAAAGATACGGGTGAAATTCCACCAGCCGGTCTATCCGGGGAATCTGGATTATGATTCATTGTTGAATGTGGTCTATAACCAGATAGCGCTGGAAATCGGATAATCGATCATTCCTGATAAATAGGTATCAGTTTGTTCATTTTTGGATGGTAAGATAAGACTTTAGTATTACTTCCTTCCGGCGCAAAATATATCCGAAATGCAACCAGCGGCTTATTCCGATAATATTCCTAAAACGATTCCCAATTACTTAAGGCCGTTTTCTCATCATTTCCGTATTCACCAAGATAATGTTTAGCAAGATCTTTACTATTGTCGATAAATTCTTGCCTCCTTTTAATATCAGATACTGGATGGATTCCCACAGAGAAATTGTAGATACTTTCTAAGTACCATAACTTCTTGCATACAAGATAACCTGATCCACAATAGCCAAGATAAAATTGATCATTAAAAAATTTGTCGATATTCTTATCGTGGGAAATCTTTCTAAATAGAGTATCCTGATCGGAGACGATTCTCAGACTCCAGGTAACTGGCTTTTCCCAATCCTCGACAATCAGATGGTAGATAATGCGGTCGTCTCTACCCGGAATCGTAACATTGACCACTCTGACTATCACCGTATCCAAGACGCATTTACTATGTTGATTTTGCCTACCGGAATTACTGTATCCTAAAGTCACAAATAAGGCGGATATTATTAGTATTCTCGATATAAGGGAGATCATTTTCGTATACAATTTCTCCATTTTAGTAATCGGATTTTCGCCTCCGGAACGAGAGAGTTTGTTACTTGAAATACCCATCACGCTGATAGACGCGCACGTAATCGATGTCGTGGTATTGCGGGAAGACGGTCGTCGAGTCCGGATTGCCCGGCCAGCTGCCGCCGATCGCTGTGTTCAGGATCAGGTAATGCGGCGTATGCGGAATGCCAACCGTGCTGGTGTGGATGAGTTGGTCGTCGATGTACCAGCGGATTGAATCCGGTTCCCACTCCAGCGCGTAGATATGAAAATCTTTCGAATAATCGCAGTTGCCTCTCCATGTTCCGGAGGTGCTTTGGCGCTGACCGTCATACGAGCAGTAATGCAGAGTTCCGTAGACGATATTGCGTTCGTGGCCGAGGAATTCCATGATGTCGATCTCACTGTACCACGGACGTTCTTCGGGGATCAGGCGCTCTTGGCCATCGGCAACCGCATCTTCCATCAGGCGTTCCATTGCCCAGTCGCGATTCTGTGGATAGAGCCAATGCGCCGGCCAGAGTCCTTTGCCGCCCGGCAGTTTGGCGCGAATCTCGAACCGGCCGTAAACTGGTGCGAATTTACCTTCCGTGTCCAAGCGTCCGCTGGTGTGATGTTTCGAGCCGTAATCGCGCACGCGGCTGCGGATTCTCAAGCAACCGTTCTCGATATAAACTTCGTCCGGCACATAATACTGCAACTCGGTATGCTTACTCTGTTCGCGCAGGAGAATGTTCCATTTAGTCGGATCGATGACCTTGCCGTTGAATTCATCCTGCCAGATAAGTTTCCAGCCGGAACGTATTGGTGGTTTCTCCCCGAAAGATGATGCGGCTATGGCAACTGATAGGCCGAAAAGTAAGAGGAGTGATTTTTTTCTCATTGTAATTTCCTTTCAATGTAACAGGGCGGTGAAAAATTACAAATTTATCGGCAAGATTCAAATCCGATAAAAGGCCGGAAGATTAAAAATTGTAAGTAGTGAAAAACGACAAACTGAATGATTTAATTTTTAGTCACTTAAAAATTAAATCTTGTTTAATTTGAAAAGTCCGAGTATGTTACGCCACAGTTATTTGATAAGTGACTTAACCAGTGGAAACTAATCGACAAGGAAACATTCCGCCTGAGAAATCCTCAAGATCACCTGATTCTCTAAATCGGTGTGAAAACATACAGGACTTTCTTTTTGGTGTTGGACATGGAGCCCCGGATGGCGATTGGGAATTTAGCCCAGGTTTTAGTAAGAGTAAGAAAAATGTTCAAGATCACAAAAGGAGGTCAACATGAATATCTATGTAGGGAACTTATCACCCAACGTTACAGAAGAAGAACTGAGAACCGCTTTCGAAGCGTTTGGTCAGGTCTCAACCGTATCAATCATTAAAGACAAATTTTCCGGAGATCCGAGAGGATTTGCATTTGTTGAAATGCCGACAACTGGCGAAGCGCAGGCGGCTATCAGCGGTCTTAATGGTAAAGAGCTCAGCAATCGCGCTCTTTCTGTCAACGAAGCTCGTCCGCGCAGTGAAGGCGGCCATGGCGGCGGCGGCAGAAGTTTTGGCGGCGGTTTCGGTGGCGGTCGTCCCGGTGGCGGCGGCAACAGAAACTCAAGCGCGCCCAGACGCGGCGGTCGTTTCTAAGTCGTTTCGACGAAATTAACGTCCATATAAACAGAACGGGACAATCCTTAATGGACTGTCCCGTTTTTGTGTTAAACGGTCGCGACGAATTTTTTGGCATTTGAAATTTTCAAACGTTGTTGTATTTTGTTTGAGTGTAATCAAGAGTAAATATAAGAGGATATAAATATGAAAGGTTATTTTAGTCTGGTACTACACAGTCATTTGCCGTATGTCATCAACCACGGTGAATGGCCGCACGGAATGGACTGGCTATATGAAGCCGCCGCAGAAACATATATTCCTCTACTGAGAGAATTTCAATCGCTCATCTCAGACGGGATTTCCCCAAATATAACCATCGGGCTGACACCGATTTTATCGGAACAATTAGCATCCGAAAAGTTCAAGCACGGTTTTATTCATTATCTCGATCAGAAGATTGCCGCCGCCGAAGAGAATCTCTCCGAGTTCGAGAATCAAGGGCAGGAACATCTCATACATCTGGCTGAGATGTGGCGAAATAAGTACAGCGATGTTAAATCCTATTATTCATCGCAACTCGACCGGAATATCATTGCGGCTTTCAAAAAAATGCAGGACAGCGGACACATCGAGATCATCACGTGCGGAGCAACTCACGGCTATTTTCCTCTGTTGGGAACAGACGAATCCATTGACGCGCAGGTTCGTGTCGGGAAGGAGACCTACCGCAGACATTTCGGACGCGATCCGAAAGGAATCTGGTTGCCGGAATGTGCTTATCGTCCGAGTTATGAATGGTCGTCACCGATCGCAGAATATCCGAAGAAATTTTACCGGAGAGGCGTCGAAGAATTTTTGTTTAAATATGACATACAGTATTTCATTGTCGATAAACATCTGATCCTCGGCGGAAAAAACCGCGGCGTTTATCTGGATCGTTTCGACTCGCTGAAAGCGCTCTGGAAACAATTTGAAAAGAACTGGAAACCGCTCGAAGAAGAAAAAGAGCGGTCGATCTATGAAAATTATCTTGTTTCATCGACGGGAACGAGCCGCGCGGCAGTCGCTTACGGGCGGCATGAAGAATCCTCGCTACAGGTTTGGAGCGGCGAATACGGCTATCCCGGCGACGGTCGCTATCTTGATTTTCACAAAAAGCATTTTCCCGGCGGTCATCGCTACTGGAAAGTGACCAGTGCGAAAGCCGATCTTGCCGACAAACAGGAATATTATCCCGAAGATGTGGAAGAGGCGCTCGAAAATCAAGCGACTCACTTCGTCGAGTTGTTGGATTCCTATATCAGCAAATATTATGATGAAAGCGGGAAGGTCGGAATCCTGACGGCGCCGTTCGATACGGAATTGTTTGGTCATTGGTGGTTTGAAGGTCCGCGCTTCGTCGGGAAAGTGCTGAGAAAATTATACAAAAACGACGATGTCAAAGTCATCACGCTCGGAAATCATTTGGAAAAAAGTCGTCCGAAAACGGTCATTTCAATGCCTGAAGGTTCATGGGGACAGGGTGGATTTCACTATATCTGGCTCAATGAATGGACCGAATGGACGTGGAAACATGTTTATGGCGCGGAAGATCAAATGGTTGAACTGGCAAATAAGTACGCCGAAACCAAAGACGACGTCGTCCGCCGCATCTTGAACCAGTTGGCGCGGGAGGTTTTACTCCTCGAGAGTTCTGATTGGCAATTCCTGATCAGCACTTGGAGTGCTCGCGATTATGCCGAAAGCCGTTTGACGGTTCATGCAGAACATATCAAACATCTCGCAAAGATTTTAGCCAGCTACGATCAGAACAAACTTCTTACGGAACGGGAGCAGGTTTATCTGGCGAAGATCGAAGAGGTTGACGACGTTTTTCCGGGTATCGATTTTACTTACTGGCGTACACTGAAAGCCCGGGAATCGGAAGAAAAAAAATAGGTGTGAGAAGGTAACGATGAACGTTCTGTTTGTTGCGGCAGAAGTCAGTCCGTTCTCGAAAGTCGGCGGACTTGGTGATGTCATCGGTGCATTACCGTCGGCGTTAGTGAAAAAAGGTGTCACAGTTAAAATCATCACGCCTGCCTATGGCGCCATCGACCGGACGAAATTTATTTTTCAGGAAACCGCGCGAACTTTTGAAATCGAAATCGGCGGCATCCCGACGAAATGTTCTCTGCTGAAATGGAATCCTCCGGAGCAACCTGATCTCGAGATTTATCTAATCGATAACGATGAATTTTACTCTTGCAAAGGCATTTATACCGATAAACGCGGAAATTCATACATCAATAATCCGGAACGATTTGTACTTCTGCAGAAATGTGCGCTGAAACTTATCGCCGAACTGAATTGGATTCCGGACATCATTCATTGTCATGATAATCACGCCGCTCTAATCCCGGTTTATTTGAAAACGGTCTGCGCAGAAATGCCGATTTATAAATCCATTAAAACCGTTCTGACGATCCACAACATTGCTTATCAAAGTGTGACTTCTTTCGATAAAAAATATGTTTTTGGCCTTCCGAGTTATCTCTTTGCGCCGACTGAACCGATGGAATGGTACGATCAGATCAATCCGCTGAAAGCCGGGATTATTTTTGCCGATGCTGTCACAACGGTCAGCAAAACGCATGCGCTTGAAATAACGACGAATGCCACTATCGGCGCCGGGATGAAAGGCGTGCTGGTAAGTCGAAAAAAGCCGATCATCGGAATTTTAAACGGTGTGGATTATTCGATGTGGAATCCGGTTTCGGATCCGGAAATCGCCATTAATTACAGTCTGGAAAATCTGGCCGGTCGGCGGAAGGACAAACAGGTGTTGATTCTCGGAACAGATTTGAAAGATTACATTATTGAAAAGCCGTTGATCGGTATTGTCTCGCGACTCGTCGAGCAGAAAGGCGTCGATCTGATTCTTGAAGGCATCGACCGGATGATGGCGATGGATATAGGATTGATTCTGCTGGGAAGCGGCGAGGAAAAATACCATAACGCGTTTAAAAATGTCGCAGAGCGATTTCCCGGTAGAGTTTCGGTCAATTTCGGATACAACAATCCAATGTGTCACAAAATCCTCGCGGGCGCTGACATATTTCTCATGCCGTCCCGTTATGAACCATGCGGAATCACACAGATGCTGGCGCTCAAATACGGCGCGGTCCCGGTCGTTCATAAGACCGGTGGACTTGCCGATACGATCCAACAGTGGAACGGTCAAACCGGAAACGGATTTTTGTTCGACGGTTATTCAGTCGATTCGCTGTTGGCGTCGCTTGGAAATGCGCTCGGAATTTTTCGGAATAAATCCGAGTGGAAGACACTCATGATGAACGGAATGGCCGAAGATTTCTCGTGGGATAAATCTGCCGATGAATATCTGAAAGTTTACGAGGATATTCTTAAAACCTGACGATGTCGGCAACCGCCGAATTCTAACCAATTAAATCGATATGATTGAACATCTCTTCGATGGTGGCTGTCGCTGTGCCGATTTTTCCGACGACAACCCCGGACGCAAGATTGCCCGCTTTAGCAGCGACAAACCAGTCGCCGGAGAGAATAAGCCCGGCGGTAAAAGAAGCGATGAACGTATCGCCTGCACCGCTGACATCATAGACTTCTTTGGCTTTTGTCGGAATCCGGAGACTTTTGGACTTATTGTTCAGAATGTAAACGCCTTCTTCGCCGAGAGTGACGACGATTCCTTTTAAGTCGAGATCTTTCACAAGTTTTCGTGCATAATCATCCATCTCGTCTTTTGTCAGCTCGGGATGGCGGACAGCGGCGGTGAATTCCCGGAAATTCGGTTTGATCGTCGTTGCGCCGTGGTATTTCCTATAATTAAAACCTTTCGGGTCGATGATGACCGGTTTATTGCCGAACAGCATCAGTATTTCCTGGATAAACTCTTCCGATAACAAACCTTTGGCGTAATCCGAGAGGATGACGCCGTCGAAATTTTCTTTAACCAAAGAGATCATCGAGATCAATTTTCGGGCAATGTCTTTCTTTACCGGTTCTGTGTCTTCCTCATCGATGCGGAGCAGTTGCTGACGCTGAGCAATAACGCGGGATTTCGTCGTCGTTTTCCGGCTTGGTGTCTGGATTAGGAACGGGCGAATTTTTCCATTGTTGAATAAGTCTTTTAGGATTTCGGCGTTTTTGTCTTCGCCGCAAACACCGGCGATCGTCACATTGACGTTTAGCGAAGCGAGATTTGCCGCGACATTTCCCGCGCCGCCGATTCGGTTTTCACGGCGGTTGACGGTGACAACCGGAACCGGCGCTTCGGGTGAAATTCGATTGACGCTTCCCCAAATGTAGTTGTCGAGGATCAGATCGCCAACGACAAGGATATTAAGGTTTTTAAAATTTTGAAAGAGTTCTTTCATAGTATTAATTTCCGATTATATTCGATAAAAATTCGTATACCAATCTAAAAACTTCCGCACGCCGACGTCGATCGATGTTGTCGGGAAAAATCCGAGTTTTTCGGTCGTCGCAGTGATGTCTGCAAAGGTTTCCGGCACATCACCCGGCTGAATCGGTTGAAAATTGATGGTCGCTTTTTTCCCGAGATAATCTTCGATCAACCGAATGAAGTCCATCAGATTTTCGCTTTTGTGATTTCCAAGGTTGAAGATTTCATAAGAAAATGGCTTGCCCAGCGCGGAAATCAATCCGGAAACAATGTCGTCGATATAAGTAAAATCGCGTTTCATCTTACCGAAATTGTAGACGTCGATCGGTTTTCCTTCGAGGATATTTTTCGTAAAAATGAAAAGGGCCATGTCCGGCCTGCCGTATGGACCGTAAACCGTGAAAAAGCGAAATCCGGTGCACGGCAATTGGTACAGATGCGCGTAAGTGTGGGCGATGAGTTCGTCGGCTTTTTTCGTAGCGGCATAAAGTGAAATCGGACGATCGACATTATCTTCGACGGCGAACGGCAATTTCGTGTTGTTACCGTAAACGCTGGAACTGGAGGCATAAATGAAATTTTCAACTCTGGCACGTTTGGCACATTCAATGATGTTCAAAAAGCCTTCCAGATTGGATTTTTGATAGGCAAACGGATTGATGAGCGAGTAACGGACGCCTGCCTGCGCCGCCAAATGAACGATTTTTTGAATAGAGTATCGTTGAAAAACCGATTCTAATGCAGGTAAATCGCAAAGGTCGTTTTGTGAGAAGTGAAACAGGTCTGTTTTTTTCAGGATTTCGAGCCGGGCATGCTTGAGAGCCGGATCGTAATAATCGTTGACATTGTCATAACCGACGACCTCTTGTCCGTCTTCGAGCAGTCGTTTAGCAAGATGAAAACCGATGAATCCGGCGGTGCCGGTGACTAAAATTGCCATTCCTTCTCCTGAAAAATAATCGGAAGAAACTTAATGTAAATTTATCAGAGCGGCAAGAGTGGTTGCAGACTGTAAATTAGCAATCATTTTGAGAGAAGAATATTTTATTGTGAAAAAATATTGTTGTTATGGAAAAAATAATTTGTAAATTTCGTGGCTTTTTTAAAACGCAGACTGATAGCTACCGTAGCCCGGAAAGCGCGGACAGTTGAGAGGCGACCGACGGAACTGACGGGTGAAATGTTTGACAGATGAATGCCACCATAGCTCAGTTGGTAGAGCAGCTGATTTGTAATCAGCGGGTCGTGGGTTCAAATCCTACTGGTGGCTCGACGTTTGAAATGAAGATATTTGAAATAGAGATTTGACGGTTACCAATGCTCGTGACTGACGGGTTTTTTGGGAGAGAGTGAACGCTTTCGATAGTGTCAGATTGAAGATTCAAACAATTTTCAAAATCCTCTTCAAAAAAATCAACAAGAAAATATATAGTGGGTCGGTGGCCGAGTGGTTAATGGCAGCAGACTGTAAATCTGCCGGTGAATGCCTACGGTGGTTCGAACCCATCCCGGCCCACTCATCATTTGCGGGTGTAGCTTAGTGGTAAAGCTCCAGCCCTCCAAGCTGGCTACGAGGGTTCGATCCCCTTCACCCGCTCAGCCTTGCAGAGAGATTTTAAAACTGATGACTCAAGTAATTCGTTTGGTAGAGCGTCCCGATGTTTCGGGAAGGTCATTGAAGATGGAGAGATGCTGAAACTGTATGCCCAAGTAGCTCAGTTGGTAGAGCGTCCCGATGTTTCGGGAAGGTCATTGAAGATGGAGAAATGCTGAAACTGTATGCCCAAGTAGCTCAGTTGGTAGAGCGCATCCTTGGTAAGGATGAGGTCACCAGTTCAATCCTGGTCTTGGGCTCATGGAAAATTTTAGAAATCGTCAAATGGAAAAAATGATAAGAAATAAAAATTAAGGAGCAGCGATGGCAAAGCAACAATTTAAGCGGACGAAACCGCATGTGAACGTAGGGACGATAGGTCACGTAGATCATGGAAAGACGACGTTGACGGCGGCGATGACGTTTGTACTA
>JAQUKI010000036.1 GCA_028719225.1 Fidelibacterota bacterium
TATGATATCATCTGGGAGCAAACGAATCTATCAAAAATCAAATTGCTATACTCGGCAGACAGCGGACAAACATGGATCGATATCGCCGATAATCTCGATGCAAACTCTTGTCGTTTTTCGTGGAAACCACCCGCCGACGTCGAATCGAAATCCTGTAAAGTTCGGATCGTCGATATGAACAATCCGATTACCGCCGAGGAAAGCAACACGATATTCGGCATCTTCCAGAAAAAGATCACCGTGACTTATCCGAACGGCGGCGAAGTACTGGAGGTCGGTTCGACGATCACAATCTCATGGACAAGCAGTTTTGTCGATTATGTTCGGATTCAGTATTCCATCGATAATGGCGGTACGTTTACAACTATTAAAGCGCGGGTCCCGGCGTCTCAACTGACCTATTCGTGGAAAATCCCAACGCTTGCATCGACGATTTGCCGTATCAAAATCCGTGACGTAGACGATATGCTCATTGCCGATCTTAGCGACTCTGTTTTCACGATACAGACAGGTTCAGCCGTTAGCCAGGAAACAAATCTACCAAACGCTTTTTCATTGGAGCAAAATTATCCCAATCCATTCAACGCCATCACGACGTTCCGGTATGCTTTACCGATGACGAGCGACGTCAATCTGACCATCATCAATACGATCGGCAAGACAGTCGCCGTTTACACTGTCGAACATCAGACTGCCGGTTATCACATTTTCCGGATTTCGTCGGAAAACCTGCCGTCCGGTATCTATATTTGCAGATTTTCGGCGCAATCGGTAACGACTGACAAATCTTTCCATTCAGTGAGGAAGATGGCGCTCATCAAATAAAACGTGCATAAATCACACGATCGATTACTAAAAAGTTTTCGGACAACTTTTCTGAATTCCGCATCGTCTTATTGAGTGTTCTTTTTAAATCGTGAAACTCAATAGAAAGTGGAAAAACCATGAAAACTCTGTTTAAAATAATCGCATTATCTTTGCTCTTTGCCAGCATCCTTTTTGGAACCTACCTGATGGCTTTCAACAGCCAAAAAACGGTCATCGTCATCGTAAATTCGACGGAAGAGAACTTTGACTACACATTATCCAATGCCCTCGTTTCGCTCTCGCAATCGGGCGAAACCACCGGTTATGGAAAGATAATCATCAATCTTCCGAACTCCAAAATCACGGCAAATGTCAAACTCAGCGACGTTAAATTGCTGTCCAACGGACATATTTCCGCAAGCCGATTCATCAGAAAACACGTGATATTCAGTTGATTCCAAGCAGACATCGTATTTCTCCCTCATCGCGTCAGATTCTCAAATCTGACGTAAAACACGGCATCCATAAAAAGAGATACTTTTTCATATTATTTCCTCCTTATCTTCGCCCAATAATAACAAGTGCCTGTCCAAGAACATCACCTACAGCACAGATAACATCATCTTTGAAATCACCACCATAGATACTCGGATCACCTGAATAACCTGATACATCATAGTCGAAAACTGTAGTATAATCGCGGCCGTTGTAATGCACGACTTGACCGCCATTCGTTATTAATGCCAGATCATTAATGGCATTTCCATCTATTCTTTCTACTGATACGTAATTACATAATGGGGTAGCCTTTTCAGGCCAAATATCCATTATGCCATCATGATAGTAGTATTTGACCGTGGCTGCGGCTGCCGTCGAGATAACTGCCACATCATCCAATGCTTTTACCGAGTACGGCCGCCCCAAATCACCATTGGATAGGTCTCCACTAGCAGTTGATGATGTAAAAACCTTCTGCCACTGACCATTTTTATATTCCAATAGTAATTTATCATAACCAATCGTCGTTTTAAAACCGGTAATGAATACCCTTTCATCATTGCCATCAATATCCTGCAAGTTTGTAGTCGTTCCACTGGACATGATCTCAAAACTGGTACCATTAAAATGAACAATTCCACCATCATAGTACGCAAAATATGTGTTCGATACCGAGTTTCCCCAGATATCCATCATCCAGCTTAGGTCAGGAGAATCAGTCCGTGCCAACCATTGTCCATTTTTTAACTGAACAATAGCATCTACACCAGCCCAGACAACAGAGTCATTTATTGCACAAACTGCATCTAGAGAACTGAATCCAAATGGTTTAGGAGCAATTGAAACAGTGTCCCAATTAGTCCCGTTCCAATGAACAGTGTTATAAGGAACATATCCATATGCACTATAAAGACTATCCCATCCCCAACAACGAAATGTCCCGACGATCCAGATATTGTTTTCATTGACGATGGAAACGCTCCGGAACCAGTTTTCATTACCCTCATCTCCAAAGCGGTAGACCTCCCAGGTAAAATCGCTGTTTGAAATATCCAGAGTGGTTATCGTGACCGATTCGGTTTCATCCTGAATTTTTCCATGATCCACATAGTTCAGCGTATAAGTGTAGGAAGTATTTGGCTGGACGGTTCGGTCGGCAATCAACGTATCCTTGCCGTGAAAGGACGATTCCAAAACTACAATTGTATCGCGTTGAACGATGAACGATTTACTGGTAGTAGATTCGGATGAAGATATCTTTAACCAGACGATGGAGGTTTCTAAATAAGGAGCCGAAAGAGATAAATCCGGATCTTCCGGTTCGGTCGGGCATTCTTTGCAGGACATGGCGAAAAGTAAAGCGGTTATCAGTAAGATGATTGGCATTCCTGTTTTTGCTTTCAGGTTATTATTGAGCATCGTTTTTCCTTTGTCTATTATCTTCATGGTTGAAAGTACGCTCATTTTTGCATAATTTCAACCACGTTGTTTTCCCGACAGAATCGAGACGCATCACCCCGCACCGAAATCGCGAAGTCGCACACCGAGCGATAAAGGCGCGGGGATTTATTGGAATGTTCAGTTGCATATCTTCCTCCCTATATTGTTTGTTCATTTTCATCTTAATTTATATTTTTCTCAAAAAAGGATTTACCAATCTCTCCGTCGAGAAGAAGGTTGTTTTGTAAACGCACCTCTCCCGCATGAGATGTTCATGGAAAATGAGAGACACTTTTTGCACACCGTAAAATAGTCTGACTTGAAAATGGGAAGATTGTTTGTTCTTTCTTCCGGGACACAAGATCGATACATCGTTTCACCTTTATAAATAAATTGCTCCACGATTCTATCTGAAGAACTTGAAATTCCAAAAAGCGTTTCAACTTGAAGTTACGGAAGCCGGAGAGGTCAACCTTCGCTTCTACTGCCCGTCCCAGTGTTAATGAACATCTCTATTATACAGCCTAACCGGCATAAGGTCAATAATAATTTTTAGTTAACGGAAATAAATTGTAGATAAATGGTAATTAACGCAAATCTCTTAACCACAAATCCTGAACAATATCGGGACAAGTTCTCACGAATGAACGCAAACAAGAGAAGATATTTGACCACGAAAAGAGACGAAAAGGGAAAAGACAAACTAAGGTCAAGGTTAAGATCAAGAGTAGTCCGGCATGGCATCCGTGAAATATCTGAATTAGCGATTCGGACATTTTTAGGTTTTTTCTTTTCCGTTTATGGTTTTTGGGTTATTATTGAGACATGAATGAACGAGATTTAAATTACTATTACAACAAGTTCAAATATGGCGAAGATTGCTTTCATTACCTAATGAGCAAAAAGGTCAAGGAAATCCTGCTCATTTCAACTTTCTATGACGCATTTATCTTCGAGCAGGACGGTCGGTTATCGGAACAGATTTTCGGCGAGTACCGGCAATTGAATCTCAGCACGGCGCCGATGATCACCAGCGTCCCGACAGGCGAAGAAGCGCTGAGGATCCTCAAAGAACGTCAGTTCGATCTGGTCATTACGATGCTTCATGTCGGTAAGATCACGTCGTTCGATTTAGCCAGACAGATCAAAGGAAATTATCCCGATCTGCCGATTCTTCTCCTTCTGAACATGGAATCAGACATCCCGTCAGTCGATCTGTACCGCGACCGGATGACGATCTTTGACGGCGTTTTTCTATGGAAAGGCGACACAAAACTTTTCCTTGCGATGGTGAAATCTATCGAAGACAAACGGAATCTGGAATACGACACGAAACATGGTTTGGTACGCGTGATCCTTCTCGTCGAGGATTCCGTCCAGTATTACTCAATGTTCCTGCCGCTGTTTTACGAAGAGATCATGAAGCAGACGCAAATCCTCATCCGCGAGGAACTGAACGATATCAACAAACGACTGCGAATGCGCGCCCGCCCGAAGGTCATTCTCGCTAAAACCTACGAGGAAGCCGCCGAAATTTACGAACGCTATAAAGAATATATCATCGCGGTCATTTCGGATATCAGTTATCTGCACAATGGAAAATTGGACAACGAAGCCGGGATCAAACTGATCTCGGAAGTGAAAAAGAATATCTACGATGTTCCGACGATTCTGCTCTCGTCGGAGTTCAAAAACAGCGAAAAAGCCGCCGCCATAAGAGCAACTTTTCTCTACAAATATTCCAACCAATTATTAAATAATCTTCGCAAGTTCATCATCGATAATCTGGGATTCGGCGATTTCATTTTCCGGGACGTCGGCGGCAACGAAATCGACCGCGCCCGTTCACTCGTCGAATTCGAGGAAAAACTAAAAACAATTCCCGATGAGACCATCGTTTATCACGGCAAACGAAACCATTTTTCCGCGTGGTTGATGGCGCGCGGCGAAACGTTCATTGCCCGAAGTATGCGCCTGCTGAATGTCGGCGATTTCGATTCGATCTCTGAAGTTCGGCAACATTTGGTTTCAACGCTCAACCAGATTCGTAAAAGCCGGAATAAAGGTAAAATTATCAATTTCCATCCGAAAAGCTTATATGAATCTAACGAGATTTCGCGATTGGCAGAGGGCTCGCTTGGCGGAAAAGGACGCGGTCTGGCGTTTCTAAATGCGCTTCTCATCACGATGGAATTCGAAAAACATTTCACCGGCGTCAATATCACTCTGCCCGCTACTGCCATCATCGGCACCAACGAATTCGATCAGTTCATCCGCGACAACAGGATTTTCGACCGGCTAAAAGAGAATCAGAACGACCGGGAAATTGGTGAGATTTTCTTGAACGGAAGGCTCACCAACGAATTGATGGAAAAATTGTCGTCATTTTTAGAGATCATCCGCTATCCGCTCGCGGTGCGGTCGTCCGGTTTGCTTGAAGATTCCTACTCCCAACCTTTCGCGGGAATTTATCGAACCTACATGATCCCGAACAATCATCCGGACAAAAGCATCCGGCTGGCTCAACTCGTTTCGGCGATCAAATTGGTATTCGCATCGGTTTTCGTCCGAAACGCGCGGAAATATATCGAGAATCTGAATCACCAGATTGAAGAAGAAAAGATGGCGGTCATCATCCAGAAAGTCGTTGGAGTTTCGACCGGCGATTATTTCTATCCCCATGTTTCCGGCGTCGCCCAATCGTACAATTTTTATCCGATTGCAAATTTGTTAAACGAAGACGGTATCGCGACAGTCAGCGTCGGACTTGGGAAATCAGTCATCGAAGGTGGAAAATGTTTCCGCTTCTGCCCGCGTTATCCCGACATCGAGTTCGTTCAGCCGCAGGCGCTGTTGGTCAATTCACAGAAGGAATTTTTCGCGCTGAATCTAAAGCAGACGGATTTCGATTTGCTCGAATCCGATGACGCGACTATATCCCAATTACCCATCAGCGAAGCGGAAAAACATGGTTCTCTCGAAAATATTGCCTCGGTGTGGGATTACTCGGATAATCGGCTGGTTTCCGGCCTGACGCACAAAGGCGCACGCGTAATCACGTTCGATAATATTTTAAAATACGACTATATTCCGTTAGGCGAGATCATCCATAAACTGTTAGACATTGGTGAAAAAGCGTTCGGAATGCCTGTTGAAATCGAGTTCGCGGTCGATTTGACGAAAGATTGGGCGCACGAAATCAATCCGACATTTTACATTCTACAGATTCGCCCGCTTGCGGTCGGCGCCAGCGATGTGGAACTTCGCAACGAAGATCGGCACGGCGACGACTTGCTCCTTTACACGGATAAAGGCATGGGAAACGGTGTTATTGATTACCTCAGTGACATCATTTACCTGCAATCTGAAAAGTTCGACAACCTGAAAACGGTCGAAATGCAGGACGAGATCGAACATTTCAACGAAAAGTTGAAAATCGAAGATCGGGAATATATCCTGATTGGACCGGGACGCTGGGGTTCGCAAGATCGTTTTCTGGGAGTTCCCGTCAAATTCGTTCAAATCAGTCAGGCGCGCGTTATCGTCGAAACCGGGCTGGAAAATTTCAGTATCGATCCGTCGCAGGGAACCCATTTTTTTCATAATATCGTCGCTATGAAAATCGGATATTTTACGGTTCCGTTCAAATCCGTATCGTCATTCATCGACATAAAATGGCTTAACGGTCATGACACTATCGAAGAAGGAAAATATTTCCGACATATCAGGTTGGAAAAACCGCTAATCGTCAGGATGGATGGCAAGACCGGAATCGCGGTGATTGAAAAGTAAACCGGGATTTAATGCAGCGGATTTACGCGGATTACAATCATATCGATGAAACCGTCAGGTTTGAGAACCTGACGGAATAGAAAAAACACCATTCATTTCGCGTGATAACACACAAAAACCTTCGTGTCTTAGAGTCCTTATGGTTTGATAATATTGGTTATCACTTTCTCACCTCAACCCACACCGGACTGCTCCACGCCATCTCGTTATCTTCCTGAATGACGCGAATATAATAAAAATGTTCACCTGCCGTAGCGGTTTCATCGATAAAAGTTCGTCTCACGCCACGCCCTTCGTCGAAATCCTTGCCGATGGTCAGAATCGGTTGATTATCACGCAGGAGAACGACATAATGGATTTTCGCCGTTCCGAGGACATCGATCTGGATTTCCGGATTACCGGTTGAAACAATGCTTTCACCCATCATACAACCATTGATTTGAAAATTGAGGCGAATTCGCGCGCCGGTCGTGGCATAAACGCGTCGATGTTTGATTGCATCGAGAATCGCTTCACGGCTGTTTTCATTCGCAATTACGCCGGTCAGTCCCGACGCCCATTCGGAATATTTCGTTCCGATACCGTGATGCCATTTCAAGCCGTGTCCATCCGTTCCGCCGACGAATCCGAACCGATTTCCTCTTGCCAAGCCATCCTGAATGAAACTGCCGGGAATTCCACCGCGATGTGAGATCGGCTCGTTTCCCATGTATTCAAAAACACCGTGCGTCGAAGCGATCTCCGAAACAGGAATAACGACCGAATCCATCCTCTCCCAATCGGTTCCGATCCATCCGATATGATGTGGAATGGCAATTGCCTGATTTTGTTTGAGCAGATCGACTAAATCCGCCGTGTTTGTTGCGTCGAACCGGCAACTGAAAATCGGCTTGTTCCACGACGAGAAATAAACGTTTTTATGTCCGAAACCTTTCGGTACGCGACCGGTCGTCCATTCGTATGCGGGAATCGTTGTAAAAACCGAATCGTCCGAAAAGGACTGACCAACGATTTTGATCCATTCCCATTCCGACGGTAAAATATAATTCTGAGTAAACCATTCATGATCAGTTAGCGCCGCGAAATCATGTTGCATGTCAAATCGCGAACGTGTATAACATTCGTCCGGCGTTCCCATCCCGTCCGATAGCGCCGAATGCTGGTGAATGTCGCCGAAATATATTTGATAACCATCCTGCAAAGTAAAACCGACAGAACTTTCCTCTTTTCTATCAGTCGGAATCGGCGACTTAATCGAAACCGTCGTAACCTTTTGAATAAAAGTTAAATTTTTCGACGCCGGATCGAAACGATTCAGATAAATCGCCCGCAGATCGCGCCTGACAGAATAGATTTTTCCGTCCTGTCCGACGATCGCCCGAACATCCTGACCTCTTCCGCCCCAGCCTTCGATGTCAAAACGGTAAATCGGACTAACCTGATCGGATTGAATACATTGCACAAAGAAATTTTGCGACGGGCGTCCAAGCAACCACAGTTTTCCCTGTTTGTCCGTCAAGATATTTGGAAACTCGAACCCCTGATCTTCACCGAATTTCTGCCGATCGCCTTCATTTGCAGGTGTAAAAAACCGAGTCGCGCCATTAGGATCGAACGACTTCATAAAAATCCATGAGTTGTAATCTAATTTTCCATCCTGCAAGAGATTTGAATGCCAGGCGACGGTCAATTTTCCTTTGGAATCAATCGTCAATGAAGGCGCTATGTTTTTCCCGTTTGCTTCAGGGCTTACCGATCTTGTCGTTTGCCATTTTCCATTGACACATTTCCGGAGAAAGATTTCATAATTTTCCAATTTCTGGAGATCCCACGCGGCATAGACAACATTTTTTGCATCGACAGTAAGCGCCGGACGAAATTCTTTGCCCTCGGTTTCAGCAATCGCAAACGGTTTTCCCGGTTGATCACCGGCGATTTTCATTCCATAAATATCAAAATCGATGCCCTTTACCCTTTCCCAAGCAATCCAAATATTGTTTTGAGCATCACCTACGATAGTCGGATGCAAATCGATTTCCGGATCATTCGTCAACATCATTTCCGGCGATAAGTCGCCATTTGTCAGATTTCGCGCGTATAGATTCCAATTGCCGTCTCGTTTTCCCGCCCAGACAATCCAGATCGCTCCTGACCGATTACAAACGATTCGCGGAAATCCCTCGATTCCAGATGAATCGCTGATCTGTAATGAATCTGTCACGATGAAATCATGCACCTTTTTAAGAATGATACGCTCTTTTCCTTCGACCATTTCCGAATAGACGATGAAAATGTCACCGGTTTTATCCTGACAAATATCCGGATATTCGGCAAACGGGTGATGCGTTAAGCGGAGATCGGTTCCATCTAATTCGCTAATCGAACGAAAAGGCGTCGGTTCGCCGCCAAATACTGTTTTCAGTGAAAATATTAGGAGTGCCATAAGCAACCGTTTCGGACAATTCATGTCGATTCCTTTCAATTGAGCCAACCATAATTTAGAAAATATTCAATGAGAAGGAACCAGTATTTTTACCATCGGCAATCAACTTCCGTTTGTTAATCGCTTTTATCGTCCGCCCGGCGATATTTTCTTTTTACTAATCGTTCGTTTTTTATACATTCAACCCGACAATGTGATTTCTGATTAAAATCGATTGAAAAGGAATTCTGACATGGAAGACATGACTGAAAAAAAACAAAGCCCGTTGAGGGAAATTATCGATCCGTTCATTAATCTCGTGAAGGCGCCGCGCGCGCTTTGGGGCATCAATCTTTCATATATTCTTGAAGGTTTGACTTATTTCGGTGTGCTGAGTTTGCTGGCGATGTATTTTAACAAATACGCCGGATTGAACGATATCGACGCCGGTCGAATGGTTGGCATTCAGACTGCCGGAATCACGCTGGCGATGCTGTTTCTCGGTGGGACTGTCGATTTTATCGGTGCGAGAAAAGCATTGCTCATCGCGCTTTCAAGTATGTTGGTCGGTCGTGTTTTTTTAGCATTGGCGCCGTCAATTGGTATGCCGGGAGCATGGAACAGCACACATATTATCGCTATGCTTGGAATTTTAGGAATCGTGCTCGGCTACGGCATTTATCAACCTGCGTGTTATGCCGCCGTGAAGCAATTCACGACCAAAGAAACAAGTGGAATAGGATATGCGATGCTTTATGCGCTCATGAATCTCGGCGGATTCCTACCCGGATTGATTTCACCGCCCGTTCGCAGAAGATTTGACATCGTCGGCGTTTATTGGGTTTACGTGGCCATGACCGTGCTCGGCATCTTAGTTATCGCATTCATTTTATCGAAGAAAACCGTCGCGATCGCCATCGCAAATGCAAGTAATAAGACACGCGAAGAATTAGAATCCGAAAAAGCGGAAGAGGCGAAACAATCCACGAAGGAAAAACTGCTTTATTATCTTAAAAACTTTCCAATCCGCGATGGACGGTTTATGTATTTTATTTTCATTTTGATACCGGTACAGACGCTTTTTGCGCATAACTGGCTGACTTTGCCGCAATATTTCGCCCGTGCATTCACCGGCGTCGTTTCTACTAACTTTGAATTCTTTGTCAATTTTAATCCGATCCTGATCTTCATTCTGGCTCCGATGGTCGCGGCTTTGACGATAAAAAAAGACACTTACAAGATGATGATTATCGGCACTTTTATTATGGCTTCGCCAACATTCATTCTTGCCACCGGGCCGACGATCTGGGCGGTATTCGGCTACCTGATTTTAATGACGATCGGCGAAGCGATCTGGCAACCGCGCTTCTTGCAATGGGTCGCCGAAATCGCGCCGAAAGGCATGACCGGTATATATATGGGAATCGGCCAATTCCCGTGGTTCATGACCAAAATCATCACGAGTCTTTATTCCGGTTGGTTTCTGATGCACTATTGCCCGGACGGCGGACTACCGGAACAAATGAACACCGAAACGATGTGGCTGATCTACGGCTGTATCGCGATGATTAGTCCGATCGCTCTCCTGCTTTCGAAAAAATGGATGGGCAAAGGACTGGAGAAAAATCGGGCATAGCGATCAACACAATTATTGTAACAAGCATCCGTTTCTGCAAAGAGGCGGATGCTTGTTATTTCCACGCCTCGTAGATTGGAATCCGATCGGAAACATTTTTTAAATATTTTTTCGCCTGATCGGTCGGCAGATCTTTCAACAGTTTATGATAAAGCCAGGTCGAATCGTTGGAATTGATTACCGGTAAACTGTCGGCAATTTTATTCGTACCGGCGATGGCGCGCATGACGTTTCCCGGCCCGGCATTGTAAGCGGCGATCGTACAGTAAGTCGCTTTATCATCATCAGAAACAGATCCAAAATAGACGCTTCGGATTTTAGCGAGATAAGCGCAACCGAGTTCAATGTTGTTTTCAGGAATAAACAAATAACCTGATGTCAGGAATTTATCCTGCTTATACAGATAATTATAAGCATCGCGGGCGCCGGTTGACGGCACCAATTGCATAAGTCCGTATGCCGGCGCAAGCGACTGGGCATTCGGATTGAAGAATGATTCGGTGTGAATTACGGCAAATATTAATCGCGGATCGAGATCAAATCGTTTGGCTTGACGGAGAACTTCATCTTTAAACCGTGCTGCACGAATTTCAATATGATTCGGTACCATTGGAATCGTCAGAGAATAGACCGTCCGGTTTTGCCCGTCCCGGTTTACGAAATTTTCCGAACTAATTACGACGTTAGAAACAGTGGATTGTGAAAACGATTCAATAGTTGTTGATGTAACCGGTATCCCGTCAGGCGTTTTTAATTGATCTTTAAGAAGCGGTAAACCATCATCGCCATTTTTCTTGACCAAATCGGTTATTTGTCGTTGCAAAGACTGCTTGGCTTTTTCACCTGCTTGTGGATCTTTTGAATCGACAACCGTCTCGATCCTTATCTTTCCATCCTTAAAATTGACTGAACCGCGAGAATTGAGGTCTTTGCTGTAATCAACGATTTCTTCATTATCACTAAAACGGTAATCTTTCCACTTTTTCAATATTTCCGCTTTTTGGGTTTCCATCCGGTCCCGTTCCACCCGAACAGCATCTTCGTATTGTTTGGTAATCTGAATCTGATATGTCCGGAATTCATCGACAATTTGTTGTTGGTCTCTTTTCGACTGTTCCTGTATTTGTCGAATTTTCGCCTGTTCCTCATCCATTTTCTTACGGACATCCGGTTGATCTTGCGCACCAATCACTGATGCAATCAGACAAATCCCGGCAATCCAGCCTAATCGAATCCATTTACTGTTCATTTCATCTTCCTCCGGATAAACATCATTCAGTCAATTCTAAGCAAGTATTTCGAGAGTTTCAACCAGAAAATTTTCCCAAATGTCATCTGAATGTCTATTTGTCCTAACAGAATTTTATGTCAAAGAATCTCCTTCCGAACTTTCACCTTTGAATTTATTAAAGGTTAAAATGAATCGATTTCCCCGTACTTGTACACCAATAGATATTTTTGGGATATAATAGCCAAAAGACTGATAGTATGGTTTTTCGACTGAGATTCTGAAAAATGAAAATCACTCGGAAAAAACAGAAGGTATTTTTCTTGTGTTGAGTAAATAATCCGTTTTAACAAGATTGACCAAATATTTAAATGTGCTTTAAGACATCTTTTGAGTTATCAAAATCCCCAAAAACCAGAAATAACGGTAAATGGTGAGTAGTTTTTATATGAATCATAAAAAAAATATTTGACAACACTCTTGGAATCATATAAATTGACACCAGTTTAGGATTTATTTCGGCTTGAAAATTGAGTGAGTTAGTTGTTTAACAAGTAGCAAAACCAAAAAAGAGGAGGAAATCCATGGGTCAACAACAACTGTTACTGATCGTCTTAGGGACAATCATCGTAGGTGTCGCCGTCGTCGTAGGCATCAACATGTTCAGTCAGGGAGCTGTGAACGCCGAACGCGATGCACTGATTCAAGATGTGAATACGATCGGATCGAATGCAGCCGCGTACTGGAGAAAACCGGCTGAAATGGGTGGCGGAGCAAGAGACTTCACAGGATTAACCCTAGCGAAGTTAGGGGCTGACGCGACCAATGCAAATGGCGCATTTGTGCTGGCCGTTGTCGATGCTGATAGCATAACCGTAACTGCAACCGGAGCAAACGAAGGCGTCGTTATCGTTGCGGGAATCACTGATCAGGGAGTATCGGGCACACCGACCATAACACTTCCCTAACATCTTTGAACCTTAACAAGCCTAAACCGGTCAAAGGAGTCAAACGTACTAACCTGACTTTCTTTGACCGGTTTTCCTTAGGAAACTGATGTAAAATGGAAACTTTTCGATATACTACCGTCGGTCTGAAAGGCAACCGAAGTCAGGGCGTAATCGAGGCTATCAATAAGAAAGAAGCCAAGAAAGCACTCGATCAACTTGCCGAAAAACGTAAAGTAAAAATCGAATCGATCCAGCAAAAAACTACTTTTATCTATACTGTAAAAAAAACAGGTCAACCAACTCTTAATGGCGAACAAAAAGCCTTTTCAAAAGACGAACTAATTCAAGCGTTTAAGCGATTTGGCTACGAACAAATTCACGTCCAAAAAAAGTGGTTCGATTTCAAAGGAAAAGTTCCAGCGGGCGAGGTCACCAGTTGGATACGTCTTTGCGCCGATCTATTGAAAGAGAATCTTCCTTACGATGAAATCTTAACGCTTCTCTCCGAAGACACAACCAATAAGTGTCTGAGAGAAACGATCAAAACGATCAGTCAGGATTTGAAAGATGGAAAAGAAGGAACCGAAGTGTTCGCCAAACATGAAGAAGTATTTGGTAAATTCCCAGCCTACATGCTTGCAGTCGCTTCTACGAGCGGTAATATGCAAACTATCTACGAAAGCACCGCAAAATTCATGGAGCGTGACGAGCAATTCAAACGCAATCTCCGTAAAACACTTGTCACTCCATTTATCACTCTCGGTGTAATCATGCTTGTGGTTGTTTACTATGTCATGGTCATTTTTCCCGAGACTGCCGAAATGTTTAAAAAATTTGGAAAAGAACTCCCACCAATGACAGCAGCGACCATGCGTTTTAGCGATTTTCTCGCCGCAAATTGGATCATGATTTTGGTTTGTATCGGCATTCCGGTCGGAGCGTTAGTTTATTTTTTAAAAACTCCAAAAGGAAAATACCTGAAAGATAAATATATCATCAAAATGCCAGTCCTCGGCGATTTGATACATAAAACCAGCATCGAAATATTTGCCCGGGTTTTCTATTCGCTTTACAGCGGTTCAGGCGAAAATGTTAAAGTCATTCAAGTGGCAGCAGAGGCCTGCCGAAATTCCTACATGGAACGCCAGATCAAGGATGTCGCAATTCCGGCGATGCTTGGTGAAGGAAAAGGTATCGTCGAGGCAATGGAAACTTCAAATGTCTTCACAAAAACAGCCATTTCACGATTTCGATCAGGCGCTGAATCCGGTGCTTTACGGAATAACGCCTTACAGTTAGCCAACTATTATGAAACAGATACCTCCTACCGAATGGAAAAAGTCATCAATCTCGTCAACTTCATTATAACAATGTTGATTATGGCCGTCATGATCGGAATCACCGTTGTTTCATCGGAAACGTCAGTTATGTAAAACACAGCAGGAAATAAACTTTGTCAAAACTCATTGGTGAAATTTTACTGGAAAAAGGGATCATTACTCCCGATCAACTGAAAAAAGCGCTTGAAATTCAAAATAGCGAATCGGCAACATCACGACGTCAGGTTGGTAAAATCCTGTTCGAGGATTTGGGAATCGACCGGCATGCGGTTTTACACGAACTCACAACTATTTTCGCTATCCGTGAAATGCCGGTGACCGCCGATATGATCACCGAGGAGCAAATCAATTTTATTACTGAAGTTTTAGATAATCACAATGACGATTTCCGCGCAGCGCTCATTCGCAATAAGGTTATTCCCTATCAGGTTGCTGTACAAAAGGGAGAAAACGTATTAACGATTCTCTGCGCCGACCCGACAAATACGGAAATCAAATCACTGGCGGAACAACTTCCCTATCCGAAATATGAGATCGTGTATGATCGGCTTGAAAATCTCGATGGAATTATCAATAAATGCCTTTCAAGCCGGAATGAATTTTTCAGTCTGCTGGATGAGATTGAATACGAAGATGAAGAAGGTCCAAAAGAAGAAGTTATCGATGAAGCTGCGCTGGACGCAGAGATCAATCAAAGCGCTTTAACCACGCTCGTTGAAGGAATTCTCGTCGAAGCCGTCCGTCAGGGAGTCAGCGATATTCATATCGTTCCACAACCCGGAAACATTACGGATTTTAACCTGCGACGTGACGGAAAACTTTCGACCTACTATTCCCAAAAAGGCGTCAAACCCGAAGCGATCGCGGCCGTTTTTAAAGACAAAACACGAAATGTAGATCGCTTTGAGCGTGACATTGCGCAGGATGGGTTCATTCAGAAAAAAGTCGACGGCTATCTGATCCGTTATCGAGTTTCCATTGTTCCGATCGTCGGTTCGGAGTTCGACCGAAAATTAGAAAGTATCGTCATCCGTATTCTGGACGATCGAAAAGTCATAACCGATCTGAGAAAACTTGGACTACAGAAACAGGCATTGGACGATTTCAAACGCGCCATCAACAAACCATCCGGCATTGTTATCGTGACAGGTCCGACTGGAAGCGGTAAAAGCACAACCTTGGTGGCGGCTCTATATTCCGTCATTTCACCGGAAAAATGCGTTTTAACCGTTGAGGAACCGGTCGAATACCTGATCAACGGCGCCCGTCAACTCAAGATCAGCGATAAAATGACCTTTGACCTAGCGATCCGCGCGATTTTACGTCATGACCCGGACATTGTTCTCGTCGGAGAAATCCGCGATTTAAAAACCGCTGAAATCGCCATCAAATTAGCCAATACCGGGCACCTGACATTTTCGACGCTTCATACAAACGATGCTCCCAGCGCTATTTCCCGCCTATATAAAATGGGTATCGAACCCTTTCTTATCGCCTATTCGGTTAATATCATCATGGCACAGCGTCTTGTGCGGAAACTCTGTGAAGCATGTAAAAAACCATCCGAACCCAAGGATGTCGATGCGGCGCGGCTTCTGGGATTTACGGACCAGGAAATCGAAGAAACAACTTTTTATGAAGCAGTTGGTTGTGAAAAATGCCGACATGGTTATAAAGGACGAATAGCGATCATGGAAGCGCTTTTTTTCACAAAGGAAATCCGCCGGCTTATCGTCACCGCCGGCGAACAAGTAGATGAAGAAGCGCTTCGTACGCAAGCCATTAAAGAAGGAATGTTGACTCTCCGGGCTTCCGGCCGCGCACGTATCAAAGAGGGCGTTACGACTATCGAGGAAGTAGCCGCCGTCACAGTTGAGGACTAAAAATGGGAATCGGTCGCGCGGAATTACTGATTTTACTTGGCGCAATTGCAATTTTCGGAAGATATTCGCTGACAATCAATGCCGCACGCTACAACAACGATTTCCGGATTATAGCCTGCGAAAGTCAGACCGTGGCGGCTTCGATTGCTGACGGCGTCATCGAAACAGCAGTTACAAAGGGATTCGATGAAGCGACCGTCAGTACTATCCTATCCGGTGGACTGACTTCTCTAACCGAGCCGAACTTACTTGGAGCCGAATCCGGAGAGGTTTATCCTGATTTTGATGATATCGATGATTTTGACGGATTCACCATGAGCGACACGGCGGTCAACGGAATTCAATTTGAAATTACCTCAACAGTCGGTTATGTTAGTGAAGACGATCCGGTCAATCTTCAATCCGATCAAACTTACTTAAAACGGCTGAACGTCACGGTTTCAAGCGAATTCATTCCCGAGCCGGTGACAATCAGCCGGGTTTTTTCATACTATAATTATTGAGGTT
>JAQUKI010000037.1 GCA_028719225.1 Fidelibacterota bacterium
CGGAACGATCCTCCGCAGACCGTTCCAACACCGTGTAGTTGCTATGATAAAGTCCCCAATCGGGGAATCGTGTAAGCGGAGAACATTCGGGAATGAAATCGGACTGCGTCGGGAATACAGCATTCTGCCGTTCCGAAATCGGATATTTTTCAGGAGAGATATTAGAGCCGGAGAAAAAAGTCATTGTAACCTCACCACAATGTTTTTTCATAGTCAGAGAATCATGTCAGAGAACGAGCCGAAATGCCGAAGGCTTAACTGTGTGTGCCTCACAAATTCAAAATGACTAAGACGATTTTATGACGGATTTGCCTGATTGTCAAGGATTTATTTTCAGATTGACATATTCTTTTACAAGATATATCTCGGATGTTTGGAATTCGCAGAATTATCCACGTTAAATTTCTATGAATTCATTTGGATTTTGCCTATTTTAGCGCGTTTTCGATCTTTGAATGTTTTCAATCAATTTTTGAGGAGAATAAAATGAAAAAATTAATCGTTATGGTTTCCGTGTTATTACTGCTTGTCATCGGTTGCTCGAGGAAAGAGCCGGTCGTCAAACTGAAGAAAGACACGCCCGCTTATCAACTGGCGAAGGAACTTTCCGTTCGTCTTCCCTATCTCGATCCGGGCAAGAACAATCCGCTCATCACCACCAAGAATTTCGATATTTCCAGCGGCGAAGTTTTCCAGATGATTCAGGACAATTTCGGCAAACGCGCCGTCCAGTTGAAAACGTTGGACGTTGACCGCGTGAAGGACATCATCAAGCAAAACGCGCTGGTCATTGCCGAGAAGAAACTGTTATTCAACGAAGCGAAAAATGCCAAGATGATCGCCACTGAAGCGGAAGTCGATAGTTTCATGAATATGCAGATGGCGCAGTTCGGCGGCAAAGAGAAATTCATGCAGGGACTTCAGGAAAACGACATCAGCATGGAAGCCGTTCGCGAAGACGTCGTGAGCAGTTTGTCGATCAATCGTTTCCTGGAAGACACGCTAACGGAAGCTTCAAAAGTCACCGAGGAAGATATTAAAAAAGCTTATGCCGAAGATAAGACCGCATCGGTTCGGCACATTCTTTTCCTGACTCAGGGTAAACCGGATTCCGCTAAAAAAGCGATTCGCGCGAAAGCCGAAGAAGTGCTCAAACTTGCCAAATCCGGCGAGAATTTCGAGAAACTCGTCAAACAGTATAGTGAAGATCCGGGTTCAAAGGACGCCGGCGGACTTTATAAAGATTTTGAACGCGGCCAGATGGTCAAACCGTTCGAAGACGCTGCATTCGAGACCCCGATCGGACAGATCAGCGACGTTGTCGAGACGAACTTCGGTTATCATATCATCAAGGTTATCGATCGGAAAAAAGAGACGCAACCGTTAGAGAAAATCAGAGAACAGTTGACCGCTTCCGCTCAGGTAAAAAAACAAGCCGATGCTTATGAGAACTATCTCAAAACGCTCAAAGAAAAATACGAATTTAAAGAGGTTGAATTCTAAATCTCTCTCTTCTATCCTATTAAAAGCCGCCTGATGAAGGCGGCTTTTTTTGTTGGAAAATGGTCTGTCATTCTGAGTGGCCGGTAAGAATGAACATTAAGGGCAGAATCAATCCGGAATCTAAACCTCTTGGAATAGATAAAATACATAGCGACGAGGCTCCGCCTTTGGCGGGATTAGTCCCGCACCGTGCGGGAAATCTTGGATAAGTAACGAACAATCTCACGTAGCAGTGTTCAATATAAACAATAAAGATTCCCCGCAAGCGGGATTTCCACTTCGTTCCAACTTCGCCACGGTTCTTAATTGAAACTAATGAAAAGTATCAATTCCTTTTTATTTCACCCTTTCCTTTTTCACTTATCTCTGTGGCTCAGAATGACAGGATCAACTCTCCAATAAAACAAAGAAGGACTGGTTACCCAGCCCTTCTTTGGTAAATGATGAAATTGTGTGAAGACCTATTATTTCATTAGAATCATTTTTCGAGTCTCAGAATATTTGCCGGCTGTCAGTTTGTAGAAATAGATGCCGCTGGGAACATTTGTCCCATCGAACACGATCTGATATTCGCCGGCTGGTTTGGTTTCATTGACTAATGTTGCCACTTCGTTTCCGAGAACATCGAATATTTTCAAGTTAACAGATGATGCTTCCGGTATCTGGTATCTGAGAGTCGTCGTCGGATTGAATGGATTCGGATGATTCTGTGAAAGCCTGAAAGTGTTCGGCGTCAAACTCTTGACAAGTTCGTTGATCGTCTGTGAATTTCCGAAGACCAACAAATAGCACCCATCGACCAGGTTCGCCGGAACCGAGATCGAAGTGCTGGCAGTTAATCGATCGACCTTGTTCGTTTGTTTGTTGATTAGAGCAATCTCGAGACCGGAGAAATTTTCGATTCCGTCAATCTTCAGCGCGATCTTTTCTGATGTACGGTTGGTAATACGCAGATCGAATTGACTTCCTATTTGAATCGATTGCCGGTGTTCTACGGAAAACGATCTGTACTGACTCGATAATTCGGGTTTATCGATGAACATCCTTACTTTTTCAAATGCCATCGGCGGGCAAAAATAATCCCTCTCGTCAAATCCGTTTTTAGCGGAAGCGTCTTCGCCGATGAAAACGGATGAAAGTACTCCTTCATCATCAGCTAAATTAAGTTCAAGATGCTTTTCGGCGATAAACGGCAAAGAGACCGTTTTCGCCAACGCCGCAGAAACATTGAATGGTATCTTCAATTCGGTCAGATTATTGATATTGTAGAAATAATAACCGACATACGGATCGAATGCCGATGATTGCGACCAACTGCCATTCCAACCATAAATGACCGCATTTGACGCTAAACTGTTTTCCGATTGAACATCCGTCCAATTTACACTTTTCGTAAACGGATTCGAGATCAGATTCCAGCCGTTATGAAGCGGAATGGAATAAACCAGATCAGATGTCATTTGAACGGCCGTGACTTCTTTAGAGATTTTCATTGGATTCCGCGCGAGAATCCAGAATGCGCGCCCGGGCTGAAACTTGAAGGTTTCGGAACCGTCGTATTCGATCTGATAATTAGCCGAATCGCCGTTGTCCCAGCAGGCGTTCCATTCGCGCGGTTGATCTCCTTCAAGAAACTTGGAAATGGCAATCAAATCGGCGCCGGGCATTCCGACAATCTTGTAATTGGTTGTGTTGTCGGCATTCCCAAAATTGATTGTCTTCGATGCGCGAAATTCCTGCGGATATGAAAAAATTGTAAACTCTGAACTGACGACTGAAACATTGGCGTTCGAGGCATCGCTGAGGCGAATAAGACATGTTGCGGAAGCATCATCGGCAACTGTCCATTCATAAACTCCGGCTGCCGCCGGTGTCGATGCAACAACTGAAAGCCAGGTTGTCCCATTATCGGTGGAATATTCGATCTTTACATTCGTGATATTCTCAGATGTCCATTCGATATTCCGGACATAACCTGTCGGCCAGTCGTCTCCGGAAGATGGCGAGGCGATAGAAATCGTCGGCGCCACACCGTAGGCTTTGATACATAAATCATAAAGATCCTCTGTCCCGGTTCCGATCTTTGTCCACACCGAACCGCTTGAACTGATCCAGCATTTATCGGTCTCAATCGTTGGATTTGAATAACCTTCTGAAATCGACTCAACGGGAATCGGATAATTATAACCATTTGTCTGGTATTTGATTTTCACATAGAAATCCGATGTCTTTTTAAAAGAAATCGGCGTCGGCAGATCGAACATATAATAACCGGGAAGTACGCATGTCTTATAAGAAATCGAGCCGATCAAATCGTCATCTAATAATGTTGTACCGTTAAAATCATCGTAGATATCGATCTTGATGTAAGCGTTTGCTCCGGTCACCCATGTTCCAATTTTCTGAACAACCATGGCGCCATTAGTGATCAGTCGAACCAGTCCTGCTCCGGAAACTCCGCCATAGCCAAGCGAAGAAGTGCTTCCGAGATCGTCATAACCGAGCACGCGAACACTGGAATTATAGTCAAGTCTCGATGGAAAATAGCCGACGGACGAATTGGCTTTTACGTCATTATAAGAAAGATAAAAAAAGCCATTCTCACCCCATTCGGCGCCCCAACTATTTCGGATGATCCATGCACCAGTTCCGCCGGAAGTCACTTTTGTATCATCCCAGCCGACGATCAAAACAGCATGATTCGTCGATGAATCGGCAGAACCGCTATAACAATAAGTGTAATCAGTTCGGTTGTAAGCGCTACTTTCCCATCGCATATTCGTATAGATTGCGCCATAGTCAAGTACTGCCTGTTTGATTGTATTCACGTTGTTGGGAAGCTGTCGTAAATCGGGAAGATATGCGACTTGATGATATTCTGTCGGACAGGCGCCATCGATTGCCGTGTAAGGCGACTCGGATTCCAGGATTGGACCTGATCTTCGCGTAAAATAGGCCATCGCCATTTCGATGTTTCCGCCTTCACAGGACTCCAGTTCGAATCCGTGACAATTATTCAAATTCTCTTCGGAAAGATCGAAGTCGCCGAGATTGTCTATTTTCCATTTGGATTCGATGGAGCCTAAAGACGCGAACGTCCAGCATGAACCGCAATTTCCCTGATCTTTGACGGACGTGACGAGCGATGTTCCACCCGCACCGGCTGTACGCATATCATAGATCGAATCGGTAATGACGGCGCGATCGTACGAATCAGATGATAATCCGGCAAAACTCGGCAGATACGGCGGCGGAATTTCACCAAGCAGGTAACCTTCGCTGGAATATTCCGGCGAGGAATTACCAAATATTTTTTGATTCTGATAACGAATGAAATCCGGATTCAGCGGAGCAACTTGCGGCTTCTCTTCGGCAAAAAGCATCACCGACAATATCGATAAAACAGTAGTTAAATATATCTTCTTCATGGTATTCCTCGTCAATTAATTCGGTCTGGACGGCGGTAAATCGATTGGTTTTCCTGCGGATTCTCCTCCGATAAGGATTGCAACAACAGTTCCAACAACGACTGCCGATCCGATCCCGCCATATAATAACGTCCGGTTTTTTAATGGCTTGGCCGTCACCTGAAAATAATAGTCGGCAATGTTCTCTCCCAACTGTAATTCATCGGAAAAATCCCAGATGATCGAACGGTTTTGCCCGGCGAACTTTCCTTTTCCAATGTCGCCCTGAACCTTTTTAGGAACGAGTTGATACTCCGGCTGATCTCTGCGTAACAGAACAATCGAAACCTGATATTTGGTTTTTGGATTTCCGTTTAGATCATAACGAATATCGATCGTTTTATCCTTAACGGAAAAATCGATACGTTCAACGGCATTAGTCTGTGGAAAAAGTTCACAAGCAAACAGCATGAAAATACAAAGAATTTTAAAATGATTCATAAATCAATTCCTTCAATTTTACCGGAAATATATAATGAAAAATATCGGAAAACAAAAATAACTTCCCTCTCCTTATTCATCGGAATATTTATGAGAATTGCCGGACAGTTCCGTAGATTCAATTTGCGTTAATGAAATCGACGATCCGGAATCCGGTCTCCTGCGTCGTGAGAATGCCGTTCAGATCGAGAGTCACGGCCTTTTGTACCAACAAATCCTGAACAGCGTTTTCAACGATCTTAGATTCCTGCAAAAGGTGAAATTGCTTCAGTAAACGGCTCAATGCGAGAATTGCTCCCAACGGATTGGCTGAATCATGTCCGACAAGCCGTGGCGATGAATTTTGCATGACACGATACATGACCTGGCGTTCCGATCCGATTTCGCAACTGTAGGACAAACCATGTCCACCGGTTAGAAATGTTGAAATCTGGAACAGTTCATCTCCCGATAAACCATTCGAGACGATGACGTCAAATTTGGATGGACTCTCGAGCAATTCGTAAAACGCCAGATCGGCTGTCAGGTAACTAACAGTCAATTCCGGGAAATCCTTTTCGATAGATTCGAGCGCTCTTTGAAACAATATTCTTGATGACGGAAACACGTTGCTTTTATCAACAAGGCAAACGCGGTTTCGACCTAATTTCTGAGCAATTGTCAGCGCTTCACGAAAATATATTTCGGTCCTGTGAAAAGTAAAAACTTTCGTCTCTAAAGCGAGTTCCGTACTCCTTCCCTGATTCGTCAGACTGCTGATAAGGCTTTCGTTGTATTCCATGTTCTCTTTGATGATGATCAGATTGATATTTTTATCGTGTAAATCGGGAATCGGACAGAGCCAGTCCGCGTAGAGTTTAATTGGATAAATCGTCAGGTTCAGGTCTAATTTTTCACGAATCCTGTTGACTATTTCCCGTCCATGGTGGTTATCCGGAACTCTCGGATCGCCAAACGGTCCGACAAACACAGCATCAAAGTTTTTATGTACTTCATCTAAAAACGAATCGGAAATCGTGATGCGAGTCCGGAGATAATTTTCTGCGGAATACGGATAGATTTTCGCGTCGATTTCCGAAATCCATTTACGGTTCAGCGCATCGATGACTTTCGTCACCTGAGCAAAAATCTCCGGTCCGACTCCATCTCCGGGAATGATTGCAATGCGCCGACTGCTCATTTCTATCCTCTTCACTCGTCAGTAGTTGGGTTGCAGATCGTAATATGGCGTAATCAGGCGATATTCACCAAATCCGGACTCATCGACAAAAACGAACGAACGGTTGATCTCATAGTAGTACCAGATCTCATAAGGTTTCGTCTGAATTTCAAACGGGTGACGTTCGATGTCGTTCGGCGGGCCGAATAGGATGGAAATCATTCCCATGTCGGTTTTCCAGCCGGGCATGAATCCGGAATAATGTTCGATCGCATAACGAACACGTTTGTAATACTCGTCCATCAGTTCGTTATCCGTCGTGTTTGGCGTCGGATCGCGTTTTTTCCAAAATTCGACAAACAAATCCTTTTTAGCCTCAGGTTTCGCTTTTTTCATATCTCTGATCTGTTTGCTTGACGCGATATATTTCAATTGGTCGATCGCCTGATCGAGATTGTCGATCAAATTCGACATACCTAACCACCGAAGTTGAAACAGGCATTCACCTTTTGCTTCGTTATTGTCGATTTTAACCATTACTTCAAGACGGTACCGGTTAAATGTCATCTTTTCCTTCGGGATTGTCAGTTTCTCCTGTGTCAATCCTTTCTCAAATTCTCTATCGAATTTACCTTCCGTGACTGTTTTATTTTTTTGATCGTAGATGATGTACCGGATGGTTCCCTTGCCGCCATCAGATAGTACTGAAAACGAGACAGTAAAATCTGGATTATCGTCGGATATCGAACCAATGACCGAAGGAATTTCCTCGGATGAACCGTCAATACCCTGAACGACTTTTTCGATGATATTGATTTTACTCAGGACGACAGGTTTGGCGTAATAATTCTTATAATCCATCGTTTTCTTGCGGTAACTGCTTTTACGCGTGTCCATATCCAGAACGCCGAGTGTTAGCAAGAACTTATTCGGAGCGACCCGGAATGTGATTTTACTGACGTCGAAATGTTCCTGAGAGTTGGTTTCCTCGAATTTTTGTGTGCGAATGGTTTGTTTCCAGATTTTCGATGCGGCCTGTATCTCGTTTTCGTCCAACAACAAAACGGAAACCTCGTAATTTGCCGTAAATCCTGTGTCGCTTTTCACAAATTGAAAGCCGTCAAACGGCGCCTTGATGATGATTTCGATAATAATCGAATCACGATTGACGGACGGATATTCTATCACGTCATAATAAAATAATGGCGCATCCGGTTCGTCCGGCTTAAAATTCATTCCCTGTTCCGGTTCTTGCGCCAGAATCGTTCGAATCATCAGCAATAAAAAGACCAACAGAACATTAATGCGCCGATGCATACAACCTCCAATGATATTTGGTTAAACCTTTGTCCGTGCCAAACCAAACCCACTCACCATCCGTGATAACTTTATAAACGCGATTTCCCGCCAATCCATCTACGGTCGTGTATCGTTCCGTATAATTATCCGACAACCGGATCAGTAGAGCGCCGGAATCGGTACCTAACCATAAATAGCCATCTTCGATCGCCAGATCGAAAATCGTTAAATATTCTTGTTCCTGTGGATATTGTAAAATGTCCCATTCGTCAAATCCCGGCAAATATCTGACTAAAACATTCTGTCGGCTGAAAATCACAGCGGAATCCGATACGGCAATTGCTGAAAAATTCCCGCTAACCAATTCATCCAATTCTATTTCATCGCCGTATGAATCGAAATGTCGGACAAGATGATCCTTTTTATTGACTGAGTAAATCCCATTATCTGTTGCGAGCCAGACAAAATCATTTCCAATGGCAATTTTTTGAACACGAACCGGTACTTTCGAAGGATTTAAATTAACTCGGCGTGTTTTTAAACCGGGAAGAGAAATGAGCGTTAAACCGTGCGGCGTTCCGATCCATGCTAAAGAATCTTCCAGTCCGATCGTCGTCACAACCTCATCCGAAAGTCCTTTGGTCATTCCCATTCGCTTCCATTGATCTTTTGCTGTGTCGTAAATGACTAATCCCATATCTGTTCCGACCCACAGGCGCCGGTTGCCATAATTAATATCAAATATTAGTTCAGTCGCCAGTTCGGGAATGATATAAGTTTCATCGTATTTCCATGTCCAATCCGAGAAATTGAGAAAACTGATCCCTTTCCTGTTGGAAATTTTATTTCCGTCAGGCAGAGAATTACCCATCCAGATACCATCGTCTGTCAACATGAGAGCCGATACGGAATTCTGAAGCGGTCCCATTTGCGTCACATTCAACCTTTTGACATGATCGTCACCGGTAATCAGGCCGAGTCCCCATGCACCTCCATAAACATCTTTTTCAACCGTCGAGTGAAAAAGACAAATGGGAAATTCTCGAAAATCCTGATCGTAGATGACTCCTTTCATGTCAAATTGCAGATCGGTGTTGATCGCATATAGACCGAAGTTCGGTAAAGGATCATAATTAGAAGATGACCATGTCACGTCTGAAGGCAGTTCATACTCGCTGGGTTGTAAACCGCCGCCAAGTCGGGAAATCCTGTGATAGGCGCCGTCGATTGTTTGCGCCCAAAGCGAATTATTATCAGCGCCGAGCCGATCGATCCGCCATTGCGAATTAATGATGTTCACCCAACGATCTGCTGTCGGTGTAAGATAACTAATCCCAGCTTCGTGCGCAGCCCAGAGGTAACTGGTCGTAACATCGAAATAAACGGCGGTCACATAATCGCCGGCCAGCCCGTCGCTCGTTGTATAAGGCTCTTCCCAGCGCCGCGAATACTTTTGGAATGGAACAACACCACCACTCGTTCCAAAATAATAATATTCGTTACCTTGCGTCAGGCTCGTTGGAAAATTGCAGTTTTTATATGAAATCCAATCTCCCATGCGATATAAGCGCACGGGCTTATCACTGATATTTTGCGAAAATACAATCGACGTCAGTACAATCAACAAGAATAGAAGGCGGATCGTCTTTCCAAAGTTAGTCGCGATGTGATTTTGTTTATTCGTATGTTAACCTACTCTGATAAAATTTTTCCCGGCAACCTGCCTCACCGCTCCTTTAATTTCCAGCGTCAGTAAAGTGATGAGCGCTTCATAGGACGGTTTATTGATTTTTTCCGATATTGTGTCGATGTGCATCGGTTCGGATGTGAGCGATTCATAAACTCGCTTCTCTTCACCCTCAAGAAAAAAGTGCATTTCCATTTGCTTTGGAGCCGTCGAAAATTTCCGGATGGATTCGATTTCGGATAAAATATCATCGATGTTAGTCACGAGTTTTGCGCCTCGCTGAATCAACCGGTTAGTTCCAATACTTTTTTCATCGGTAATTCTGCCCGGAACCGCAAAGACTTCGCGATTCTGATCGAGCGCGTAATATGCCGTCAACAACGCACCGCTTCTATTTCCGGCTTCGATCACGATCGTTCCCAGGCATAAACCTGAAATGATGCGGTTTCGCCGCGGAAAATTGACCGCGTCCGGTTTCGTCTCGAATGGAAATTCCGAACAATAAACTCCATTGTTCACCAATTGGTTGCGCAGACTTTTATTTTCGGATGGATAAATGACATCAATTCCATTTCCAAGGACGGCAATCGTTCTTCCTCCGCAGGCGATCACATTTTTATGCGCTTCAGTATCGACGCCTCGCGCGAATCCGCTGACGACCGTGATATTTTGGCTGACCAAACTTTTCGCGAGCATAGCCGTCGCCTCACGTCCGTAATTGGAGGGCTGGCGTGTTCCGACGATAGCGATTGCATCGGCGTCCCGCTCTGAAAAATCTCCAAAATGAAACAACATTGCAGGTGGATCGTAGATATTCAACAATCTTGCCGGATAATCCGGGTCGAAAATCGTCGTTATTTTGTACGGATTCTGATTTAAAATCTTCATTTGTCGTTCGACAAAAGTTTCATCCGCTTCATGAAGAATTCGTTGAGCGAGAATGGTATCGATCAGTGGGATTTTACACAATTCGCGAACCGTTGAACCGAAGACATCTTCCAGATTTGGAAAATGTGTGTGCAGATTCATAATCCGCCGCGATCCAAGCCCGTTAACCGAAAGGAGTTTTAGTAATATCCGATTATTTTCCATATCCATCTAACATTTGAACGGCTTTATCGACAAATGTTCCCAATCCATAGCCACTTACTGCAGAAATCGAAATAACGTCTATGCCGCATATTTTCCGTTTTTTCGGCGGAATCTCGAGAAGGTCTGATTTGGTCAGTAAAATTAAACGACCGCGATTTTCAAATTTAGGATAATGCTGGACCAGTTCATTATTGAGCAATCGATAGGTTTTTTCCGGATGCGGATCGGTTGCTTCGATTAAAAACGCGAGCACTCTTGTTCTTTCCAAATGTCTTAAAAAACGATGACCAAGTCCTTTTCCGAGATGTGCGCCTTCGATCAATCCGGGCACATCTGCCATGACAAAACTTCGATAGTTTCCGTATTTCACAATACCGAGATTGGGAACCAGCGTTGTAAACGGATAATCCGCAATTTTGGGACGAGCAGCTGTCAATTTGGAAATCAATGTAGATTTTCCGGCGTTAGGCAACCCAACCAATCCGACATCCGAAAGGATTTTCAATTCCAGATTTAAAGTTTTCTCTTCGCCGGGAAGTCCGGGTTGAGCATAACGTGGCGTGCGGTTTGTCGATGTCGCAAAATGGGCATTTCCTTTCCCACCTTTCCCGCCTTTGGCAACGACAACGCTTTGTCCGTCTTCAATAAGATCGGCAAGGATTTCTCCTGTTTTTGCATCGGTAATCAACGTACCGATTGGAACGGGAATGATCACGGTGCCCGCGTCCGATCCGCTTTTTAAGGCGCCCATTCCCTGCTGACCGTCTTCTGCCCGATAACTTTTTCGATACTTAACGTCCTGTAACGTGTAAAGATTCGATTCCGCCTTTACAATGACATCGCCGCCAACGCCGCCATCGCCGCCATTCGGGCCGCCTTTGGGGACGAACTTTTCGTGACGGAAAGAAATGCTCCCTTTTCCGCCTTTACCAGATTTGACCGTAACTTTTGTGTAATCTACAAACATATATTTATTTTCGCTGTACCTTCAATTCAACATACAAACAGAACTGCCTTAAACTATACGGTTTTTCCGAAGATACAAATAAAAAAATACCCTACTGGAAGAAAGAAAACACAGATGACATGAATTCTGCAGACATTCGGATAGCAATTCGAGTAACAATTATCCGAATCACGATTTACGTCATCTGTGTTCTAATTGCGAAGAATTTTTACTTCGTCGCCTGAATTAAAAGTTCATTCATCCGTCGGAGATATTCGCCGGGATCGGATAAACTTCCGTCCAATAGTTGTGATGATTCGTACAAATGGACAATCGTATTTCGTAAAATGGGATCGTTGCTGTTTCCAAAGTTCAGGCGCGACAGATTCCGGATTAGCGGATGGTTTGGATTGATTTCCATGATTTTTTTGTGAGCCGGAATTTCCATATTCATCATTTTCATCATCTTTTCTGTCTGCGGATCGATGCTGTCCTTTCCTAAAACCAATGTGACAGGCGAATCTACTAACCGTTTGGAAGCCACAATGTCCGCCACTTTTTCACCCAATGTTTCTTTAAAAACCGTGATTAGTGAATTGAGCGAACTTTCGGCCAGAGTGTCTTCCGGATTTTCGGTCGGTTTTTCTTTTAGATCGATGTCTGCCTTGTCGATGGACTTGATCTTCTTTTTGTCAAATTCATCCAACTGCGGAACAATGAAAACATCCATTGGATCGGTCATGAATAAAACCTCGATGTCATGTTTCCGAAAATATTCCAGATTGGGATTTTTATCGACAACTTCGCGATTCTCGCCTAAAATATAGTAAATCTCCTTCTGTTCTGGTTTCATACGGGCGACATATTCTTCCAGCGACACCAATTCGCCTTTTGGTTTGGTTGTCGATTCAAATCGCAGAAGTTTGACGATCTTTTCCTTATTGGTAAAATCCATTCCAATACCGGCTTTAAAATACATACCAAATATTTTGAAGAATTTTTCATATTTGCCCGGATCATTCTTTGCCCATTCATCCAGCAGCTGGAGAATTCGCGAAGTCAGGACATTGCGGATTTTCTCCATCACCGGACTTTGCTGTGTAACCTGACGTGAAATATTCAGCGGTAAATCCTCGGTATCAACGACACCTTTGACGAACCTTAAATATTCTGGTAATAAATCGATGGCGTCATCCTGAATAAACACACGGTTTGCATACAGGTGAAGCGTCTTTTCACGAATATCTGTGAAAAAGTTGTCCGGTTTCCGTGTTCCGATGAACAACAACGCTTTGAAGTTCACTGTTCCTTCAATGGAAACCTGCAAATGCCCTAACGGCGGTTCCCAATCACTGGCAATAAATTTGTAGAACTCAACGAGTTCTTCATCTTTGATCTCGTCCTTCGATCTCCGCCAAAGAGCATCCAATTTGTTTACTTTTTCTTTTCCGATCTGGATCGGAAAATTCACGAAATTCGAATATTTCTGAATAATGGATTTGACACGATACTCTTCGGCAAACTCTTTGTATTCATCTTTCAGTGTAAAGAAGATTTTCGTGCCGCGCTCTTTGCGGTCGATTTCTTCAATCGTGAATGTTCCTTTACCATCAGATTTCCAGCGATAACCTTTTGATTCCAAACCTGCATGTCGTGTTTCAACGGTCACTTCGTCGGTCACCATAAAGACAGAATAAAATCCAACACCGAATTTTCCGATCAAATCGCCATCCGGTGTCTTGCCGTTTTTCTGAAGTTCTTCCATGAATTTTAGTGTCCCCGAACTGGCGACAGTCCCGATATTTTGGATCAGTTCATCTCGGGTCATGCCGATTCCGGTATCTTCTATTGTGAACCATTTCCGTTTCTCATCGACGGCGATTGTGATTTTTAGTTCACTATCAGGATCCAGAACAGGCTGACTGGTTACTTGCATAAACCGCACTTTATTCAATGCGTCCGAAGCGTTCGATATCAGTTCCCGCAGAAATATCTCCGGTTGCGTATAGAGCGAATGTACGATGATATTTAAAAGTTGTTTTAATTCCGCTTTAAACTCATAGGTCTTGGGTGCGGATTCAGATTTCTTTGTCATGATTTTCCTTTCATCTTAATAACCATTTTCATTACTAAAAAACGCTGTCAATAGCAACGAACATCATGCCAGAAATTTACTCCGCCAGATTGACAGAAACCAGTTTAGATTCCCTATCTGACATATTGTGAATATTTTCACCTTTAAACTAATAAAATATTTTTCCATGAAACTTAAGAATATTCTGTGTAATTTTGGCCAATTTTTGACATGCTGAGTTTGTTGATTGTCCGCATAAGGACGTTCATTTCTGTTATATAATCGAGATCGAAATGCTGAAGAAACGTTGCATTTCTAATCGGCTTTCGTTAGTTTTGGGTCGTTTTGTTTTTTGAGCCGTTTTCTGATAGTAAAAGATGATTTTTATGATTAATAATCTACTTAAATGCCAACCTATCAAGGAGGAATGATTCTATGGCAAATATCTTAATAGTTGATGATGATCAGGATTTCGTATCGGCCGTTACCTTAGTTCTTGAAACTGCTGGTTATGGTGTTGAGATCGCTCACACACGCCAGGAAGGACTTATAGCGTTTGGAACGAAAAAACCGGATTTGGTTTTGCTGGATGTCATGATGCAGGATCCGGATGATGGATTTGTGCTCGCTCAAGACATGAAAAAGCAGAATCCAAAAATTCCGATTGTTATGCTGACCAGTGTTGGAAAAGTGACCGGAATGTCTTTTGACAAAGATTCCGAGATGGTTCCTGTGGACGATTTCGAGCAAAAGCCGATCATGCCGAACCGGTTGCTCGCCAAAGTTAAAGAACATCTCAGCAAGTAAGGAGTATCACTCATGCAAATTATCGATCGTCAGAAAGTAAGTAATGAAATTCAAAGCCTGAAGGAAAAGCACGGAAAAGATCGCTCGGCTCTCATTCCGATACTGCAGGCGCTTCAGGAAATCTACGGCTATCTGCCCTACATCGTTCTTCAGGAAACTGCGCATTCTCTCGGCATCCATCCATCGGAAGTCGAAGGCGTCGCTTCTTTTTACAGTTTCTTCAGAACAAAAGAAAAACAGGGAAAATATGTCATTCGTCTTTGCCAGACAATTTCCTGCAATCTGGCTAAAAAAGCCAACGTCGCACGTCAACTTGAAAACGAATTGGGAATCAAATTCGGTCAAACAACTCATGACGGGATGTTTACACTGGAATATACTAATTGCCTCGGAATGTGCGATCAGGGACCGGCTTTTCTCAAAAGTCACGCCGGAAAAAGCATCTGCCATTATCGCCGATTGCCGACGCAATTTTCTCAAATCCGAATTCCCAAAAGTCGTTCCGTCCGATGTTCAAAAGAGCGGTCCGATTTTGAATCATGGGCTCAAAGCCGCCGAATCTTTGAAAACTGCTTTGGCAATGAGTCGCTCGGCGATCATTTCCACCATCCGCGAATCGAATCTGAAAGGTCGCGGCGGCGCAGGATTTCCGACCGCCATTAAATGGCAGTTGGCGGGCGCGGCGATCGACGAGAAAAAATATGTCGTTTGTAACGCCGATGAAGGCGAACCGGGCACATTCAAAGACCGGTATCTGCTGTATGAACACATCGAAATCATGCTGGATGGAATGACCATTGCCGCTTACGCCATTGGCGCACAGAAAGGTTTTATTTACCTTCGCGGCGAATATCAGTATATGAAAAAATATCTTGATGAAATAATTGAAACAAGACACAAGACCAATTTACTTGGCGAAAACATCCTCGGAAAAGAAAAATTCAACTTCGATATTGAAATCCGGATGGGCGCCGGCGCCTATGTCTGTGGCGAAGAAACCGCGCTGATCGAATCGTTGGAAGGTTATCGCGGCGAACCGAGAAATCGTCCGCCCTTCCCTGTTGACACCGGTTTTCAGAAACATCCGACAATCGTCAACAACGTCGAAACATTTATCGATGCGGCTATCATTGTTTCCAAGGGTGCAAAATGGTTCCTCGAACATGGAACCGTAAAATCCAGCGGAACGAAAATCTTCAGCATTTCCGGTGATTGTGAAAGGCCGGGTGTTTATGAACTTCCGTTCGGCGTCACAATTGCACAGATATTAAAAGAAGCCGGCGGCGAGGACGCAAAAGCTGTTCAGATCGGTGGCGCTTCCGGTAAATGCTTATCGAAAAAGGATTTCAACCGCTCGATCGCTTTTGAAGACATCGCATCCGGCGGTTCAATCATCGTTTTCGGTCCGGAAACCGACATGCTGGCCGTTGCGAAAAACTTCATGGAATTCTTCGTTGAAGAATCATGCGGACAATGCACACCGTGCCGAGAAGGAAACGTCAAACTTTTAGACGGTATCGAAAAACTGGAAAAAGGTCGTTGCTCAGTAACTTATCTAAATGAGTTACTTAAACTGGCTGAAACCATTCAGTTGGCGTCCAAATGCGGCCTCGGACAATCGAGTCCTAACGCTTTCCTTTCGATTATGGAA
>JAQUKI010000038.1 GCA_028719225.1 Fidelibacterota bacterium
GAAGAATTTATTCCGCGTCATACATCGGTTCCCCCGAAAAAGAATCCGGAAATTGTCCCTGTAAAAATTCATCGGGTCCGACGGATGGTTTTGAGGTATCTTGGTTTTCTTATTTTAATCGGGATCATTGGTGCCGGATTTTGGAGCTATCGGAGCGGCTTTTACAAACAGATGGACTTTGGAAAGATTTCTTCGTTCTTTAAAGCGAAATTTAGTCACGCGAAGGATACCGAACTGGCAGGCAAGGCTCAGGATGTCGCCCAATCGATCCTGACACAACTACCGTTTGCGCAACCATCCGATAAAGATGAAATAGCATCCGAGTATATACAAATGATCATTACCGGTAAAAGCCGGCTCGATTTTACGCGGAGAATTCTGGAAAACGTACCACAAAATTCCATTCTCCAATATTTACGTACAAAAGGTAATTCCGTCACTTTTATCATGAATATACGAACTCAGCAGGAATGCGACGTTTTGAAAAGCGCTCTGGAAGGAGATTCCAGATTTACATCCACGGAAGTTTTTCGCACACAACCGGATCCGTCGGTAGGAACACATCCGGTGCGTCTGACGGCGATTATGAAATTCAGGGAAGAAACAGCACGAGATGGGAAATGTTACCGTTTTGTGGACGATATAAAAACATCACAAGTCATTTACACTGCCGGAAAGATGTCAACGTTGAACCTTTTACCTCTGAAAATTTTTAGCGCTCCGTCGCCGGAACCACGGATGGCGCAAATCAATGGTAATGGAACATATACCACAATCGCCGCATTTTTTAATGAGTTATCAAAAGTTTACGTCAATTACGGGATAGAGGATATCTCTATCCACCAATCAGCGTCCGATTCACTGCAGAGCACTCCTCTGAATATGATCGTTGACATTCAGATATTCCCGCCGCAGGCGTTATGATTCGTATCATTGCTGGCTCTTTTAAAAGCCGACATCTGAAAACCGGAAAAGATCGAACAATTCGTCCGACTCAGGACAGGGTAAAAGAAGCCATGTTTTCCATCCTCGGAAATATCGAAGGACAGCACGTTGTGGATCTTTTTGCCGGCACGGGAAACCTTGGTTTCGAGGCGATCTCACGTGGCGCCGCTCATTGTACCTTCGTCGAAAATAATAGACAATCCATAGAAATAATCCAGTCGAATGCAACTCTGCTTTCCATTCTGGATAAAATTGATATTTTTGCTTTAGATGCGATCCGGTTTTTACAAAATCCCGAAGGCGCCGATCTTTACTTTGCGGATCCGCCTTACCGATTTCCAAAAATGGAGGAACTATTCGGTTCATTCCTTCGATTGACTGAAGGAACGACTATCGTCTTGGAGGCGGAAAAAGAATTGATCATTCCGCCCGTTCTTCAACCTAAATTGACCTCGCGGCGTTTTATCGGCGAGACCAGTCTCAATTTTATAAGAGTATAAATGAAAATAGCAATCTATCCGGGAACTTTCGATCCGATTACTAACGGTCATCTGGATATTTTGGAACGAGCGGCGGCAATTTTCGATCTCGTTTATATTGCGATCGCCGTAAATGTGGACAAGAAACCGGTATTTACCGTTGACGAACGAATTGAAATGATCCGGCAATCGACAGCGAAATTCAAAAATGTACGCATCGATCATTTTAACGGATTGGTCGTGGATTATGCCGGAAAAGTTGATGCCACAGTAATCATTCGCGGACTCCGAGCAGTTTCCGATTTTGAATTTGAATTTCAGATGGCATTGACGAACCGTCAGTTGAACGAAATAATAGATACGGTTTTTCTTATGCCGCATGTCGATTACACATATTTAAGTTCAAGCACGGTTCGGGAGATCGCTAAATTCGGAGGCGATGTCAGCCGATTTGTGCCACGGCATGTAAAAAATGAATTGTATAAGAAATTGAAAGGTTAATCAATGAAATTAATCGAAAATGTTCGTGAAAAGGCCAGGCAGACACATAAAAGAATCGTACTTCCGGAATCAACGGATGAACGTGTCGTTGCCGCTGCCGTGATGATGAAATCTGAAAAAATCGCGACGCCGATTTTAGTCGGCAATCCGGATAGCATCAGCCAATTGGCCGAGCGAATTAATATATCGATAAAAGATATAGAAATCGTCGATCCGATTTCATCTAATCGCTACCGCGAATTTGTCGAAGCGTACTACGAAAAAAGAAAACATAAGGGAACGACGCTTGGCGATGCCGAAAGCATTATGATCAATCCAACGTTTTGGGGTGCAATGATGGTCGAAAAAAACCTCGCCGACGGTTGTGTTTCCGGAGCAATCACAACGACTGGAAATGTTTTACGTGCGGCACTTCAAATCATTGGCACGAAACCCGAAACGCCAACGGTTTCCAGCGATATTCTGATCATTACACCGAATGCCGATCGAATCTGGAGCTTTGCGGATTGCGCGGTTTTGCCGGATCCGACAGCCGAACAACTTGCCGACATTGCCATCGCTACCGCTGAAACTCACCGGAAAGTCGTCAAAGAAGAACCTCGCGTTGCAATGCTCTCATTTTCGACCAAAGGAAGCGCTAAACATGCTTTTGTCGAAAAGGTTTCGAGAGCGACGGAAATCGTCAAGAAAAAACGTCCCGATTTGATAATCGATGGCGAGCTACAACTTGACGCTGCCATCGTCCCGAAAGTATGCGAGAAAAAAGCGCCGGGAAGTCCGATAGCCGGTAATGCGAACGTCCTTATATTTCCCGATCTGGGTTCGGGAAACATCGGTTACAAACTGGTACAACGGATCGGCGGTTGCGAAGCGATTGGTCCGATCATCCAGGGATTGAAGAAACCGATGAACGATCTTTCGAGAGGTTGTAGTACCGAAGATATTGTAAATCTCTCGGCAATTCTTTGTAATCTTGCTTAGAAAGTCTGAATTATGCCTACTTATGAATATGTTTGCGGGGATTGTGGACATGAGTTTGAAAATTTTCAAAGCATGTCTTCCAAACCGCTGACCATTTGCCCGAAATGTGGGAAAGCCACCGTTCATCGTAAGATTAGCGGAGGCGTTGGTTTGATTTTCAAAGGTTCGGGATTTTATATCACCGATTATGCCAAACGGCATAGCGATACAGGTGCTTCCGGTGAAAACGGAAACGGATCAAAGCAGACAATCGGAAAATCCAAAAAAGCCACGAAAACGGAGTCGAAACCTATAGCCGTTACGGAAACCAAACCCTGATCTCGATCTTCTGATTACCAAATAAAAGCCCTCTTCATGAGGGCTTTTTTATTAATAAATATTTAAAAAAATCGTTTTAAAAACAATCTATTGAAATATCGCAAATAAATGTCGGCGCTATTTTGCGGTATCGGATTTTTCGGTACGGTCTTTCTTTCGGTAGAGTAAGGCAATCGGAATGACAACGAGGTAGCCGATCAATAAAATGATCGGTGCGATTGTCAGCGATTGGTAACTGTAGGTTTCGCCAGTCGCCATGATGATGTAACCGATGATGATTGCGAGCAACCCAATTCCGAAAAGCAGATAATTTCTGCGGGCGAAAGAAAGACTTTCGACGAAAGATGATTTTGACTTCGATTTTTTCCCGACTAAAGTTGACTTAGATTTTTCTTGTACTTTAACCATTCTGCCCAAATTTAACAGGCTGTTTTCATTTGACCAACAAAAATTTCCTCAATATAGATACTGTGTAAATTTTCGTAGTCCGCGACTGAAATTCAGTTCTTCCGTTGACAAACACCCGGCAATTGATTACTTTATTCCAGAAAATTTTTCAATGCGATGAGATAATTGAGAAAGGAATTCGGGCGGTGGTAGCAAAATGGTGGCAATCGAATGATGACCGGAAGATCAAATGTCTTCTATGTCCGAGAGAATGCGTCATCGGTGTAAACCGGACTGGTTTTTGCGGCGTTCGGAAAAATATCGATGGGAAACTTCATCTGCTTGTTTACGGAAAACCCGTCGCGGTTCACATCGATCCGATCGAGAAGAAACCATTATACCATTTTTTGCCGGGATCTGCAGTTTTTTCGGTTGGAACCGTCGGATGCAATCTGGGATGTGATTTTTGTCAGAACTGGGATATTTCACGTGCGTCATTTCTTGAAAAGAAAACCGTCTCGCTGAAACCCGAAAAGGCAGTTCATTCGGCTATGGATCACAACTGTTCGGCAATCGCTTTTACCTATAACGAACCAACGATCTTTGGCGAATATGTATATGACATTTCATCTTTGGCGAGAAAAGCAGGACTGAAAACCGTCATGGTGACAAACGGATATATTCGTAAGGAAGCAATTGAGGAAATCTATCCGTTGATCGACGCGGCAAATATTGATTTGAAGTCTTTTTCCGATCAGTTTTATCATCGCTATTGTCAGGCGCGGCTTGAACCAGTGCTGGATGCAATTGTGAATATTTGGCAAACCGGAACTTTCATTGAACTCACGACTTTGTTAATTCCCGGACTGAATGATTCGAATACTGAAATCGAGAGCCTATCGGACTGGATCGTCAAGAATTTGGGTGAAGACGTTCCACTTCACTTCTCCGCTTTTCATCCCGGTTACAAAATAAATCATATTCAACCGACGCCGAAATCGACGCTCGACCGGGCTCGCCGTATTGCAATGAATATCGGGATTCGCTATGTTTACGAAGGAAATGTCGCTGCAACTGTTGAAAACAACACATACTGTCCTAGATGTCAATCGCTTCTCATCGAGCGGCATGGTTTTTCAGTTATTCGAAATGAAATCCACGATGGAAAGTGCTCATGCGGGATGAAAATTCCGGTTGTAGAATTAGCTCAGAAGCATGAAATTGACAATGATATAGACGGAGTTTGAAAATGTTGACACGATTGAGTATCGAAGTAGATCGTTCTGAGTTGGCTGAATTTCGGGAAGTTTTGGATAAACTGACGCAGAACAAACCGGCAGTTGAAATTAAGTTGAATCCCTATCTGCGAAGTATTTGCAGGCAAATATTAAAGGAAATTGATCGCTGGGAAGAATTTAAAAAAGAACGTATGTGAAATATTCCATTAGAAATCCATTGATTTTCAAAATGAGATTTGTAAATTCACTGTCGATATTTTTTGTAAGGATTTCTCGAATATGGCCGATGTAAAAATAACTGATTTTGGAAGCGAAGAAAGTTGCAAAAACTATCTGATCTCCAAATTCGATGATCTTTTACAGGGAGTAAATAATCTGTATGGGAAAGAACTTATGGAAGAACTCTTCAAACGGCTGGAAAAAACAATCGCCATTTTTAATCAGGATATCCAGTCGCTCATGAAACAACTGACAAGTTCACCCGCGCAGGAACCCGGAAAAGGATTCGAAACGCTGAAAGCCGGATTGGAACAATCGGCACCGGAAGAAACCCCGCAAAACGAATGGTCACGTCACCTATTTGACTGACCGAAAAAAACATGACAAAAAACATAAAATATGGGAGTTTGGAATGAAAGAGCTGATTAAGACGATCATGATTATCTTGCTGGTCATCGTCTCGGGCTATCTTGTCTATGAGATGAATAATATGGAGCGTACGTTGGCAGATCTGGATGTCCAGGATTCTATCCGCGTCGTAACAGTTGAACAATTCGATCATGGTTTAAATGACCTTGAATTGCAATTTATCGGACGTGGAAAACATATCCAGCAGTTTCAGATTGACTTGCAGCAGATGAACAATAAACTGGATGAGACCACGAAAAATTTTGACATGAAATTGGATTCGATCAGTGTGGCGATCAACGAACTTCGCTCGACAACGGAATCTCAGCTAGCAAACCTGAAAACGGATCAGGAATCTATCGGTGACAGAATTACTAAATTGCAGAGAAATACAAATCAATCTGTAATGGATTTACAAACGGCTTTGACTAAACTCAATCGTGATTTCAGTGATATGGAAAAAAGGGTCAAGACTTTAGAAACACCTCCGACTGACGCAACGAAAAAGAAATAAACGGGGGTTCTAAAATATCAATCAGGCATCCGTCATTCTATAAATTATTTTTGGTTGGCGGATGCTTTTATTTTTTGGAGGGCGGAGAAATGAAAAAATTTGCATGGCTTTTAACTGCTTTTTTGATGGTTTCATGTGGCGGCGGTAAAGAAGCCGTCGAGAAAGAGACTGTGAAACCCGCGTATCCGGGAACAACTCAACAAATGACGTTGAAACCGCAAACACAAGTCCAGACAAAAAGCGTTTCGCCTGACTCGTTAGCAAAAATACTGTCAAAGACGCAGACTCCGGTCACTAAACAACAAGTCGTCAAATCCGATTCGGTTAAAGTATCGTCAGATTCAACCAAATTAAAAGTCATTCCAATCAGTGCTACTCCAACTCCAACAGATACTGCTAAAACCAGTGCCGGCGTAATTACTGCCCAACCGCCAACTATGGATAAAGTTGTGGTTCCGGGAATAGTAAAAACACCGGTAAAAGGACCATCTGCCATTCAACCTGTAAAAGCTCAGATTTTAGACTTTTTCAATCTGACAATTGACGACATTTTCTATGAACGTGGCGAGTGGAAATCACCGAGTGCCAAACTCAGCGGCAACTACATTTTAACACTGAATAAAATCGTTAAGATGCTAAAAAATGACGAGAAATTGAATCTTCGGATTACCGGATACTCGGATGACGAAGGTTCGGCGGATTTATATCGTGAAATCCCGGAAAAACGCGCTATCATGGTTGGAAAATTAATTCTTGAATATTTCCCGGTCGATGAACAAAAGGAAACTGGAAATAGAATCGAGATTGGGTTGGCAGAGGACAACAAACCGCTTGTCGAAGGACTAAAAGGTTCTTCCCTTAACCGACGCGTGTCATTCGAACTGTTTGATGAAACTGTTGAAGGTCAAATGTTGACGGAACGTCTGAAAACCGAACAGGAGCAAGCACCCAAACCGGTGCTGGTCGCTAACAACCAATCTGCCTCGAATACCGAAGCGCAACAGGAAAAACTGTATGCCAACGCCAACCGTCTGATGGAAATTAAAAAATATAATGAGGCGATTCCGCTTTTTGAGCAAATAGTCGAGATTAATCCGGCCCATCCATTTGCTGACAACGCGCAATATTGGATCGGTGAGGCATTGTTCGGAATGAAAAATTACGAAGACGCTTTACCGGCGTTTATGAAAGTCTTCGGTCTGGGAGATCACAATAAAGAAGCCTATGCGCAGTTACGCATTGGATTTTGCTATCTGAATATTAATCAACCGGCAAAAGCGGCTGAAGAATTTCAGAAAGTTATAAAGAACTATCCGTCGGCGAAAGAAGAAGTCAGAAAAGCGAGAAACGCCCTCGCCAAACTTCAATAAAAATATTTTCACACAATCGTTTCATTGCCTTTAGCATGAATCCGAAGGACTATATGAAAGTGGGAGTAGTTTTTAATGGGAATTCGGATTGTGCCGAGAGGGGGAATCGAACCCCCATGGACCGAAGCCCGGCGGATTTTGAGTCCGCTGCGTCTACCAATTTCACCACCTCGGCAAAAAGCGTGATAAAGTTAAGTTTTTGGGAAATAAAAACAAGGAAAAACTCGATCCAACCTTAAGGGAGGAAATATGATGGCTGTTACCTTTCAAACTATCGCGGAAATGTTTACCGTTAATACGGACAGGTATGCGACAAAATCCTGTTACGGTTATAAAGAATCAGGTATTTGGAAAGAACTGACATTCGCTCAGGTTCGTCAGACCGTTGAAAAAATGGCGGGCGGACTCAAGTGGCTCGGAATTCAACCCGGCGATCGTGTCGGAATTGTTTCAGCCAACTCGCATCTTTGGGCGATGGCAGATTATGCGACAATGTGTTCGCGCGGTGCGTTAACGACGATTTATCCGACGCTGACAGCCAAACAAATGAAGTGGATCGTCCAGCATTCCGAATCACGGTTTCTTTTTTGCGGAGATAAAGATCAGGCCGATAAGGCTCTTTCGATGATCGATGAGATCAAACATGTCGAAATGGTCATCGTTCTCGATGATACACAAATGAATCACCCGAAAATGATGACCCTGAAGGATTTGATCAAACTTGGAGAATCCTACAATTCATCGCATCCGAGAGATTTCGAAAAAGATATCAAGGCAATCAGCCCGGACGATCTTCTGACCTTGATTTACACCTCCGGCACGACTGGCGAGCCCAAAGGCGTTATGTTGACGCACGGGAATCTAACGTCGAATGTAGAAGGTGCGTTGAAAATTCTCTATGCGGATAAAGATGACGTGTTTTTATCTTTTTTACCGCTTAGCCATAGTTTTGAACGAATGGCGGGACACTTTTTAGCGACTTGGGTCGGCGCGAAGATATGCTATGCCGAAAGCATCGATAAGGTTGGCGAAAATATGACGGAAGTGCATCCGACATTGATGACAGCCGTTCCCCGCTTTTACGAAAAAGTCTATGCGAAAGTCATCGATAATATTTCGACATCATCGTCCATCAAACGGAACATTTTCTGGTGGTCGATCAAAGCCGGCAAGAAAGCCGTCGGTCTTCGGAGAGACGACGAAAAGGTCGGTACGTTGCTTAATCTGCGATTGCAGGCAGCAGAGAAACTGGTTTTTTCCAAATTGAAAGAAAAAGTTGGTGGAAGACTGCGTTTTTTTGCATCCGGCGGAGCGCCGCTTGCTAAAGACATTGCCGAGTTTTTTACATCGGCGGGAATCATCATTCTCGAAGGATACGGACTTTCGGAAACATCGCCGGTCATTTCGATCAATCCCTATGAGAAAAACAGGATCGGAACCGTCGGAGTTTTATTGCCCAATGTCGAAGTGAAAATTGCGACGGACGGCGAAATACTCACCCGCGGACCGCACGTAATGAAAGGATATTTCAAAGACGAAGCCGCTACGAAAGAGGCTATCGATGATGATGGGTGGCTTCATACCGGCGACATCGGTAACTTGGATAGCGACGGTTATCTGAGTATCACCGACCGTAAAAAGAACATCCTTGTGACCTCAGGCGGAAAAAACGTCGCGCCGCAACCGATGGAAAACGTTCTTGTAACCTCCAAGTGGATCGAGCAGATTGTCGTCATCGGCGATAAGCGCAAGTTCGTTTCGGCGCTGATCGTTCCGGCATTTTCCAATCTCGAAGTGTGGGCGAAGGAGAAAAACCTTCAGTATCGCGATCGCACTGAATTGACTCGTTTGCCGGAAGTGAAAGAATTATACGATCGTGTGATCAGCGAATCGATGGAAGGATTTGCACAGTTTGAGAAAGTGAAAAAATATGTCATTCTGCCGAACGAATTCACGATTGAAAGCGATGAGTTGACGCCGTCTCTGAAAGTCAAACGAAATGTCGTCGAAAAACGGTACGGAGAACTAATCGACAATCTGTATCAGGAATCAGAAGGATAATGAAGCATACTTACGAACACGCTGGCGTCAGCATTTCGGCCGGTTCGGAAGCCGTCTCGCAAATCAAGGAAATCGTTCGCGGCACATTCCAGCCAAACGTTCTGACCGACATCGGTTTATTCGGCGGGTGTTTTCAATTTCCAGCCGAAGCGTTTAAGCAACCCGTTTTGGTTGCGAGCACAGATGGCGTCGGCACAAAATTAATGGTTGCCAATATACTGAACCGACATGATACGGTTGGACAATGTCTGGTGAATCATTGCGTAAACGATATTTTAACCACGGGCGCGGCGCCGCTCTTTTTTCTCGATTATATCGGAACGGGAAAATTGGAACCGGCGACAGTTAAAGAAATTATTTCCGGAATGGCAAAAGCATGCCGTGAAAACGGATGCTCGCTGATCGGTGGCGAAATGGCGGAAATGCCGGGAATTTATCAGGTCAAGGATTACGATCTCGTTGGAACGATTGTTGGTGTCGTTGATCGGCAAAATATGATGACAGGCAAAGTCAGGAAGGGCGATCTGCTTCTGGGATTGCAATCAACCGGTTTACATACGAATGGATTTTCGCTGGCGCGGAAAGTTCTCCTTGAAAAATATAAGGTAAACGAATTCGTCGATTCTTTGGGAGCAACCGTCGGCGATACGCTTCTCCGGATTCATCGTTCATATCTAAAACCGGTCAGGCCGCTTCTTCAAAATGCTGGACTTCACGCAATCAGTCACATCACGGGCGGCGGAATCGTCGGCAATACATCGCGAGTACTACCTGACAGTTTGCAACTCAAGATTGACTGGAATGCGTGGAACTGGCTTCCAATATTTCGACTGATTCAGGAGGCGGGTGAGATCGAGACGGAAGAAATGCGGAAAGTTTTCAATCTCGGCATCGGGATGATTTTAATTGTCGATCGCAACTCTGTAGATGCCATCACCGGAATCCTGAAAGCCTCCGGAGAATCCGTCACGCTTATCGGCGAAGTGATTGAAAAATGAAAGAACGGGAAAGAAATCATGCCTTTTAGATTCAAACCGAAATCGGTAGCGGTTCTCGGTGCCGGAAGTTGGGGAACGACCGTCGCGATCCATCTTTATAAACGAAAAAACGTCGTCCGGTTATGGGAATATTTTTCGGAAAACGTGGCGTTGATGAATCGGACACACAAGAATCCACTACTCGAAGGAATCGCGATACCGCGTGAAATTCCAATTTCCGACCAGTTGGATGAGATCATCGAAAATGTGTCATTCATTATCATTGCCGTTCCGTCACAGACGGTTCGTTCGTTACTTGAAAAGATGAGAGGAAAAATCCCGAAGGATGTCATCATCGTCAATCTTTCCAAAGGCATTGAGCGCGGAACGTTGAAGCGGATGAGCGAAGTCATTCATGAAGTTCTGGATCACCCGATGGACAATATCGTTACACTTCACGGACCGAGCCATGCAGAAGAGGTTTCCCGCGAAGTGCCGACAGCGGTAGTCGCGGCTTCGACATCGTCGGAATCGGCGCTGGCGGTACAAAAATTATTTATGTCGTCATATTTTCGAGTTTATACAAATTCGGATATTGTCGGCGTCGAAATTGGAGGTGCGATCAAAAACATCATTGCCATCGCTTCGGGAATTTGCGACGGCATGAATCTCGGTGATAATTCCAAAGCCGCTCTAATAACGCGTGGCTTGCTGGAAATCACCCGCATCGGCATATTACAGGGCGGGAAAGAGGAGACTTTTGCCGGATTGAGCGGCGTCGGCGATCTGATCGTCACCTGCGGAAGCAAACACAGCCGGAACCGATATGTTGGCGAAGAGATCGGTAAAGGCCGAAAACTCAAGGATATTCTCGCCGGAATGTCGATGGTCGCTGAAGGTGTCGAGACTTGCCAAACGGTTCACGAAATGGTCAAAAAGCATGGTGCCACTATGCCAATCTCCGAGGAGATATACAAAGTGCTGTTCGAGAATAAAGATCCGCGCCTTGCCGTGCATCATCTAATGAACCGCGATCCGGTAACAGAACGACATTCGATCCCGAAAAAATGATCCGAAAATTATTGCATCGATTAATAGCGTTCTGGATTTGTACAACTGTCCTGAACGCTCAATCATTTTTTCCTGTAAAAAAGGCGGAACCAATGCCCGGTCCGGCACAGCACTGGGATAAAATCCCGACAGTTCGTGCAGTGAAATCTTTACAGAAACCGACTGCCGGTGATACGACATTTTATATCCGGGAAAATATCTTTGCGTCGGACGTCAATCTCATCGAAGTTGCATTTTATAAAAAATATATGGGCTCCGGCATTACGATCTATGTCGAAACGACTGAATACGATAATGGTCATGTAACGAGCGCCGATATACAGAATGTCGTCAATGCGATGTTGTTTCAGACGCCGGCCGGAAGCGTTCATCCTGAATTGGGTATTTTACCGAATGAAACTGCGATTTTCGGACAGTCGCCGGATATCGATCAAAATGGACGCCTCTTCATTCTCCTGATAGATATTCGTGATGATTACGAAGAAGGCGTTTCTGAATCATACGTTGCCGGTTATTTCGATCCGCTGGATCAGATAAATTCCGGCTCGGGAAAAGGTAACCGCGGGGATATGATCTATATCGACACGAATCCGGCGAACGCTGGCGATAATTCGACCCTTAACACGGTTGCCCATGAATTGCAGCATCTCATCCATTTCCGTTATGATTCGAATGAATATACATGGCTGAACGAAGGGTTTTCTGAACTGGCTCCCAGACTTCTCGGTTATCCATCGCGCTCGTTTGCGCACTTCCTGAACGATACCGACAGACCGCTGAATGATTTTGACGATTCGATTACGGATTATTCCAAAGTTGCGCTTTGGTCGTTTTACATGTACCGCCGGTTTGGTATTGAGATGATCGGCGAGGTGACGCGCGATGGAACGCGGCGTTCTCTCGATAGTTATCTGAATTATCTCCAGACACACGGTTATTCATCAATGACGAGTGAGAATCTGTTGACGGATTGGTTTCTTGCCAACCTGCTGAATGATAATTCTATCGACGACGGCCGTTATGGATATGGCGTCGAAATTCCCACCATCTCATCCGGCTATTTCAGTTCCAATTTTACGGAAGGGAAAACCGTTTCTATAGATCTTCATTCCGCAGCAGCCGAATATATTCAATTCTATTCCGGCAAAGATATTCGGTTTAACATGACTCACAGTTCCAACGATCAACTTCATTTGGCCGTCGTTAAACATTCTTCTGTTCCTGACATTGAGATCGTCGATCTGAACGGCACAAGTTATCAGTACTCCGATCCGGATTTTGGGTACGGTTATGAAAAAATCTCGTTCATTCCGTATTCGACATCGCTTCTGGCTCAGGATGATCCGGTTACGTTTAACTTTTCTTCAGAAGGAGTCGGCGGAACGACCGAAACGGAATTGTCGTTTGACGGTGACTCGACCAGTTTTTACATTTTATTGAGCGGAGCGGAATTCGCCGAACGATTTGTAATGCCTTCGACCGGTTGTACGATCAAAGGAATAAAAGTTCGTTGCACCAGCGAATCGCCTATCACTGTCCGGCTCTATGCGACGGCGTCATCTTCATATCTTGCCGAATGGACGAATCTCACGCCTGCGGCCGAATCATGGACACGATTCGATTTCGGTAATGTGAATTTTCCGGCAGATTCGATGAAATTTATACTTTCCATTTCGTCTTCTGATAGCGAGCAGGCGTTGGGATATAGTCACACAAAAGTCGGGACAGGCAGGGCGCTTATTAAAGTGTCCGGTAGCGCTTTCGATAATCTTTCAAATTATTATGTCGATACAGAATGGTTGACCGGCGATTGGCTTATCCGGGCGATCGTCAGCGAACCGTTGAACTTGCCGCCTGAAATTTCAATAGAACCCGATTCGTTGTATCTGTGGAAAAATGAATATTCAAGCAGTTTTACCGTGCGAAACGGAGGAACGCAAGCCCTGGAATGGGAAATCGCCGCCGAAGTGCCGGCTTGGCTCACCGTCGAACCGGATGAAGGCGTCGTGACAACTTCCTGTCAGACAGTCGATATTAGCATCGACCGAAATATTCTGCCGTCCGGCATCAACGAGTTTGCGATGCCGATTCAATCGAATGGTGGTGCGGATACGCTTTTTCTGTCCGTTCTTCAGCGCAATTATGAAAAAGCGCAAGTAGTAGTCATTCCAAACGAAACGGATTTTTCGGATCAGATTTGTCGTCTTGGAATGGTTCTTTTTAATATAGGAATCGGCGAATCGGAATACAAATTTATCTCACGTTCGCCCACATTGTACTTTTCGCCTGCGGCCGGTGTCGTCGAAAAAAACGATACGGTTTCTGTCGAGGTTTTTCTTGATCGCGAAACGCTGGCTGACCGAATTTTAACATTTGGTTTTTTTAACGGTGTTGATACTATCGATATGAATTTGACTTTCTCCGGTAAACTATATGCAAAGTCGGGAGAATTGAATATTTTTTCACCTCTGCCCAATCCATTCATCGTTTCGGGAAGTAGCCAACTGGCCATTCCCATACGTCTGCCGAAAGATCGTTCTGCGGAATTGAAGATTTACGACGTTCTCGGGCATGAAGTTCGCGCGTTTTCATATTCTTCCGGTAATGTCGGATTGAATGTGACGTACTGGGATGGAAAAGACCGGCGTGGCCAATATGTCCCATCCGGGATTTATTTTCTTTTCCTCAAACAAGGGGATGACACGATCCGGCGAAAATTCATTATCCTTCGCTAAAATCCGGGAAATTTTAGCAACGTAACTTTTCTAACCTTTCGGCGTCTAAATTTGTGTGTTTTGAAAATTGACAGTAACATCATTAAAAAGCGATAATCTCGCTGAACGTCGAATGAAAGGAATATGTATGAAAGTCATGAGTAAAATTGGAATGCTTCTGTTCGTCATTGCAATCTTTGCATCGTTTTCATTTGCTCAGGGTGACGGCCCCAGAATGTGCGGAATGAAGGACGATCTGAATCTCACCGACCAGCAAAAGAGCGACATCGAGAAACTCAAAATCGATCAACAAAAAGAGATGGTTATGATCAAAGCCGAGGTCGAGAAAGAGAATCTCGAATTGTTAAAACTCTACAAAGACGATAATCCTGCCAAGGAAAAAATCAAGGTCCAGTTAGATAAGATCAGCAAAATCGAACTAAAAATCGATCAACTTCACGTCGATCATCAATTCGCCATTATGGACAAATTGACGTCCGATCAGAAAAAGATTTTTATCAAACACATGGAACCCAAAGGATGCGGCATGAGAGGTGAAATGAGACCGCCGATGGGTGGAAATTGCGACATGAAGGGAAATCAGATGCGCGAAAAGAAATGTGAGATGAAAGCCGAAGGCGGAATGATGAAACATGAGGAACCAAAAAAGAACTAATTTTTTCTTTATTTCTCGAAGATTGAAAAAGAGCCGGTTGTTAACCGGCTCTTTTTTATTATCAATCAGGTGTCGGCGAATTGGGCATGGAGGACGTAATGATTGGTACGGTGGTTTCGATTACACGCATGGATTTCCATTTGCCTTTAAGAAACCGGGTATAAAAAACCAATCCGAGCGTACTGATGTAAAGTGAAGCGCATGCCCATGCCGCATAAACATTCAATTTTAATATAACGACTAAGATATACGTCGGAATGACCATCAAGCCAAATGATAAAAACACGAGCATGTTCATGACGAAACGCGTATCGCCTGCACCTTTAATTGCCGAGGAGAAAACGATATTCAGCGTGTCGAAAATGGAATAAACGGCGACGAATTTCAGCAAGACGACTGCGATCTCGCGAACCGGACGAAACAGTTCGGGATTCACTTTTGAATCGAACGGGATCATGAAAATGTCCGGAAAAAAGAAATAAGCGAATGATATTGAAAACATATACATAGCAGTCAGATGAAAACAGGAATAAACACTTCGCTCTGCGATATCCGGTTTGTTTTTTCCGATATATTGACCGACTAAAATGGAGATCGTTGCACCGAAGCCCATCATCGGCATAAAAGCAAGATTATTGACGTTAAAAGCCACGTTTGTGGCGGCGAGTTGAGTTGTTCCGAGCCTTCCCATGATAAAGAGAAATACAGTGAATCCAGCCATATCGATAAAAAACTGGACACCGCTCGGTAATCCGAACCGAATTAATCTTCCAAATGATTTACGATTGAATCTCCAGTTATTCAGCGCGTATTGCCGGCAATTTTGTTTAGAACAAAAGATAAAAACGGTAAAAAGGATTGTTGATGTCAGTAACGACAGATCGGTCGCGATGGCGGCGCCTTTGATCCCCATCGCCGGAAAACCAAATTTCCCAAAATCAATAGGTAATCGCCAACCACATTGACCATTGTGGCAACCAGATTGATCCACAAAACCGGCCATGTTTTTCCCTGGCCGGCATAGAATCCGGTCAATGCCGACGAGG
>JAQUKI010000039.1 GCA_028719225.1 Fidelibacterota bacterium
TATTCGCATCGGTTCGCCGCCTGTCCGGTTTCCTTGTTATTACGGGATGGATTTTCCATCTCAGGATGAATTGATCGCCAATCAAAAATCAATCGAAGACATCCGCGAATATCTGGAAGTGGAGAGCCTGGAATACATCAGCGTCGATGGTTTGCTGGATTCCATGAGCCTACCACGAGACCATTTTTGCACCGCTTGTTTTACCGGCAAATATATCGAGTCTGAAATTCACCCTAAAAAAGAGGGAAAACCGTCATGTTAAAAACACCCAAGAAATCCATCTGGTTGAGATTTTTAAATCAAATAAAAGTGATGAGGCAAGATGATTATCGGTTCAAATTACCGGTTAAAATTGTTCAGCCATTGGATTATCTCTTCATCTTTCGGCCAACGCTATTTTTTCCGATCTGGATTATCACTCTTGCCGGTTATTCCATCTATTTTATGACGAACGATCAATTAACCTGGTGGAAAGTCAGCGTCGATTGGAGAGTTATAATGAATTTTGTGTTTCTCACTCTTGCCGCTGGAGGAACATTTATCCTTAACCAAATCCGTGACATTGGGACCGATCAGGACAATAAAAAACTATTTCTCATTTCGGAAAACCACATCAAGCCAGGCATCGCGCGAATAATCGCCTACGTTTCGATGGGACTTGCTTTGATTGTTTTTCTGATACAGTCTCTTACTTTATTCATCCTGCTTGCAATATTTCTCATAGCGTGGGGATATTTCTATAATTTTAAACCGTTCGTCTGGAAAGATAAGCCGTGGATGGGAGTTTGGACAAATGTTTTCGCCGGATTTGTTTTATTTCTTATTGGTTGGAATTTCGCCGGACCAATGGATCAAAACGCCCTGATTCACGTCATTCCATACTTGTTTGCCTGGGGATCGATTGCTCTTTTGACGACAGTACCGGATATGAAAGGCGATGCGGCTCATTCTAAAGAGACTTTCGCCGTCAAATACGGAATCCGCACGTGTGTCTGGGTATCGACGATCTGGGCTATCACGGCCTTCGCGGTCGGTATGATTTTAGACGATCCGATCATAACGCATGCGATTTTGATTTCGTTGCCATTATACGCAATTTTAGTGTTTAAAATGAATGTCGTCTGGGTGCTGAGAACAATTCGATATTCGATGTTTTTCCTTGCAATGTTTATCTGTTTTGAATTTCCGGTTTTCTTTGCAGTCATTTTGATCAATTTTTATCTGGCGAAAATCTATTATATCTCACGGTTTGATCTGGATTATCCGACGTTTAGGGTGGAAGAGGAATAAAATGATTCGTATCAATCGCGAAATCTGCGATCTTTGCGGTGTGTGCGTTTCCGTTTGTCCCGAGGATTGTCTTGAGTTGACGGAAACTTACTTAAGGACTGATAATAATATTTGTATCGGGTGCAGATTTTGTATTAAAGTCTGTCCGGTTGGAGCGCTCAGCGAAGTGGAGGAATCCGATGAAAGACCGTTATGACGTTCTGATCGTCGGAGGTGGTCCGGCGGGATCGACAGCGGCTCGTTTCGCCGCACAAAATGGTGTCTCCGTTTGTTTGTTAGAACGGGATCGTGAGATCGGCGTTCCCGTGCGATGTGCTGAAGGCGTAAGCGATACCGGAATACGGAAAATCATCGATATCAATCCGAATTGGATCGCGGCAACTATAAAAAGATTTCGGTTTCATTCACCCACAAAAAAATATGTTGATGTTTCTTCCAACGAAATCGGTTACGTTTTTTATCGACGTATATTCGATCACGATCTTGCCGTTGAAGCCGCGAAAAGCGGTGTGGAAATTTTTACAAAAGCGACTGTATGCGGTTTTACAAAAACTGAAGATGGTTTTACAAATGTCCTTGTCCGCTATGAAAACCGAGAACGGACAGTTCAGGCTAAAATTGTAATCGCCGCAGACGGCATCGAATCCCGAATAGCTCGAATGGCCGGAATTCGAACTAATCTTGCTTTAAAAGATATTGAATCATGCGCACAGGTTCTTGCCGGGAATGTTGATATTGATCCGGGAAGGATCGATTTTTATCTTTCGGAAAAATGGTCGCCCGGCGGTTATGTCTGGGTATTTCCAAAGGGCAACCGCATGGCGAATATTGGTCTTGGCGTCAATGGTTCTATGGCGAAAGGACGTTCAGCATCGGAATATTTAAACGAATTTCTTGATCAAAATTTTCCAAACGCTTCACGATTAACGACGATTTATGGCGGCGTTCCCGTTACAACAAATCTTTCCAGGTTGGTTGAAGATGGACTGATGATCATCGGCGACGCGGCGCATCAGGTGAATCCGTTAACCGGCGGCGGTATTTCATCAGCGATGGCGGCCGGAAAAATGGCGGGGATCGTCGCGGCAGATGCAATACATTGCGGCGATATATCGAGGAAGAAACTTTGTACTTATGAAAATGAATGGAATCGAACTATCGGGAAAGACTATCGGCGTTTTTATCGGTTGAAAGAATGGATCCGCAACATGACCGACAAAGAGTTTGAAGAAATCGCATCTGCATTTCAGGGAATGGCGCCAACCGATGTTAAAATATCAAGCATTTTCCGGATGGCTGTCAAAAACAAACCTTCTTTAATCGTTGATGCTATCAAGGTATTCGCCGGATTTTGATCGACTCGATGAAAGAAATTTTAAAACAACTGCATCTGTCCGAATTTGTCGTCATCGATTTTGAGACAACGGGACTGAATCCCGTAAAAGATGCGGTTATCGAATTCTCCGGAATCCGTTTTATCGACGGAGAACCACAGGAAATAGTATCTTTCCTGTGCGATCCCGGTTTTGAAATTCCGGTAGAAATTGAATTGCTGACCGGAATTACTTCGACAATACTTGTCGGCCAAGCGCCGTTCCAAAAACGTCTGAAAGATGTGCTTGCATTCATCGGGGAATCACCGATCGTCGGACATAATATCGGATTCGATCTGGCATTTTTAAAAGATTATATGAGGCGCGATAAGAAAAACCGTAAAGGTAAATTGAAAAATTTCACTTACGATACATCGCTTCTGGCGCAGGCGTTTTACTTCTACCTGAATCATCACCGGTTGACCACAGTTACGGAATATTGTGGTTTTTCGACGAAAGACGCGCATCGCGCCGAAACGGACGCATTGAATACGGGACGTATTTTTCTGTGTTTGATCCGTGAAGCGATGAAATACGATTTCGATACGTTTCAAACCATCAACCGCATTCTCGAGGGAACAGACGATCCTAATAAGTGGTTATATTTACATCTTTCGGAAAGATTATCAACGGCAGGTTCAATCGGTTCCAATCGAACTCCAACAATAGACTGGCACGTACCGGATAATATTATCGGAAAGAAAATCGAATCGGCTGACTCGGAAATCTTTCAAAAAACCTCCACCAACGCGCTTACTGAACAATATTTTGGAAACTCAGGAAAAGTCGCCGCCGTTCTGAAGAATTACGAACCAAGACATCAGCAGAAGGAAATGGCCAAGATCGTTCTGGATTCGCTCCTTAGCGAACAATCGGCGATGATCGAAGCCGGAACCGGCGTCGGAAAAACGCTTGCTTATCTCGTGCCTTCGATTCTCTGGTTAAACGGAAACGGAAAAGATGACAACCGGGTGATCGTCGCCAGTAATACAAAAAATCTTCAAGAGCAAATATTTTATAAAGAAATCCCGTTTATTTCTCACAAACTGAAACTGCCCTTCAAAGCGGTTCTTTTAAAAGGACGGAACAATTATATTTGCAAGACAAGATGGGACCGATTTCTGGCAGATATCGGCAATAATCTTGGCTTCGCAAACCGGTCGTCCGTCATTCCGATTGTAATCTGGTTGAAGCATACGAAAACCGGCGACATCGGTGAGAATAACGGTTTTCATGTGACAAATAGTTATGCTATCTGGAAAGAGATCTGTTCCGAACCCGGTTTCTGTACGACAAGCGTTTGTCAGAAATTTGACGGTTGCTATCTTGGTAAAATTCGGCATCAGTCTCAGAATGCCGATGTTATTATTGTTAATCATTCACTTTTACTGGCTGATTCGGCTTCCGACAGTCATGCTTTGCCAGATTATTCGGTGCTGATAGTCGATGAGGCGCATAATCTTGAAAAAAATGCATATACTTACTTCGCGGAAAAGATCAATCTGATGATGCTCACCTATTTGCTTAATAATGTCAGCACCGGCACGACTGTCGAACGCGGTATCATCAAGAACGTCGTAGATTTCTGCCGCCAAATCAAGAAACTCCACGAAATAGAGCCGATCGTCGAAAAGATCAGAGACAACGTTTCTGACTTGCGAATCACTGCGGAAGCTTTCTATAGAAAAATTGCAAACACGACTTCGTTAAATAAAAATTCAAACGGTAAGAACTATAGTATAAAAAAACGGTATAAGGTATTTGTGGATGTTTTTCCGAATTTTGAAATGGAAACCAGCACTTTTTCCACCGAATTGAATAATCTTTACGAGAAGTTAGCCGGTTTGAACGAGAAGATGAAAACACTGGTTGCGGACTTTCCAGAGTTATATGACGAATTGAACGCTAAACTGATGAATACCGTTGGTGAACTGGATTATTATCGAAATACGTTTAAAAATGTCACAAACGGAAACAATGAAAAAATGATTTTTTGGTATGAAATCGGTCCTAATGGCAAGGAAACGATGGTCGAGTTAGCTTCCACACCTCTGGCCGTTAACATAGAAATATTTGAAAAAATACTAAAAGAACGACATACGACGATCCTGACTTCCGCAACACTAAAGATCGCCGATTCATTTGAATATCTCGGTAACAGAACCGGCGCGATGTTACTTGATCGAGAGGCAATTCAAAGTGTTGCCGTCGGTTCTCCATTCAAGTATTCTGATCAAATGAAGTTTATCACGGTTTCTCAACAAGGCGGAGAGATACAGCCGTCCGCTATCGCATCGATTCTTATTCGGTTGGCGAAGGAAACACGGCGTGGAATCATGGCGTTGTTTACCAGTTATTCCTCGTTAGGTGAAGTTTATAAATTGATTGCGCCAACTTTTAAAAATATGGACATCACGCTGTTGGCACAGGGACACGGCGGATCGCGTTCCTCACTTCTCGATCAATTCCGCGGAGAACGCAATTCTGTACTTCTCGGGACAGATAGTTTCTGGGAAGGTGTGGACGTCATTGGTAACTCTCTGGAAATTTTAGTAATCACAAAACTGCCATTTCCTGTTCCGACCGAGCCGATCATTGAAGCGAACGTCGAGAAGTTTAAAGAAGAAGGTAAAAATTCATTCAATGAATATTACGTCCCTGAAGCGGTTCTTAAATTCAGGCAGGGAGTCGGAAGATTGATTCGCTCGACCAGCGACATTGGTGTCGTTATCAATTTTGATGATCGGATCGATCGTATGTCTTACGGCAGATTTTTCAAAGAATGCATCCCGGTTGCAACCGAAACAGTCGTCGGCGCAGACAAACTGATGCAGTCGGTTCAACAGTTTTTTGGCAAGGAAAAGTATGATTCATTTTAAATATCTCATTTTACTATTGGCATTTACGATTTGTCTTCGTGCGCAGGATTCAAGCCGGATTACAGTCAGATCAATCATGACCGATCCGGGATTGGCAAGAGACGCATCGGTAAATAAGAATTACTGCTGGACACCGGATGGGAAATTCGTTACTTATTTTGAAAAAACCGAAAAAGACCAATTTGCGATGATGAGAATATCAACGGATTCAATTAAAGTCGATACGGTTTTTAAGCAGAATAATCTAATCTTTTCCGATGGAACGAATACCATTTCTCTCGATGTGAAAAGTGCTGTTTGGTCGCCATTAATGAATAAAATTCTGCTGACAGGGAAAAACGATATTTTTTTAATGTCGGCTGAAACGAAAACAATCGAAAGATTAACATCGGATGGTAAGCCAAAAGAGTATTTTCAATTTTCACCCGATGGAAATCTGATCGGTTTTATTCAATCGAACGATTTATGGATTGTTGATTTACGGACAAAAACCACGACTCAATTGACTACAGACGGAAATGATAAAATCTGGAATGGAAAGCCGGATTGGTTGTACAAGGAAGAGTTTGATATGACTTCTGGATATAAGTGGTCACCTGACAGCAGGCGAATCGCATTTCTGCAATTCAATGAAACGAATGTGAATAAAATTCCTTTGATCAGCTATTCCGGGACTTATCCTGAAGTTACATGGAAATATTATCCTAAAGCAGGAGAGAAGAATCCGGAAGTCAAACTCGGTATCGTCAATCTTACCGATAAGACAATCGTTTGGATGAAACCAGATGCGCCGAAAAAAGAGTATCTTCCACTGTTTGAATGGATCCCATCGACAAACCAGATTGCTCTACTTATAATTGACCGCCTGCAGAGTTCTATGAAGTTATTTGTCGGTGATCCAATAACCGGAATTTGTGAACTCAGGTTGGAGGAAAAGGATCCATACTGGTTGAACATCAGCAGCTTGTATTACTTTTTTAAAGACAGTTCAGATTTTATCTGGTTCTCGGAAAAAGACGGATATATGCATCTTTACCTTTATGATGAAAAAGGAAAACTGAAGCGACAGATCACGAAAGGCACTTGGTGTGTTACGGATTTAAACGCCGTCGATGAAAAAAATCGAAAAGTTTATTTTACTTCGACAAAAAAATCTCCGCTGGAAAAACATCTATATTCCGTCAGCCTCGATTCTGCATATTACGAACAAATCGACACTATACAAGGTTGCCACGAAATCGATTTTTCACCGACGCAGAAATATTATTTAGATAAATATTCAACATCTGAATTTCCTATTAAAATAAATCTGTCATCAGTCATCGGTAGTTCGAAAAGGTTGGTATTTGAAAACCATAATTTTAACAAAAATAAATACGGTTTTGGTACAACGAAATTTATAGAAATTCAGGCGTTGGACGGAGCAATACTTTACAGTTCATTACTTTATCCGAAGGATTTCGATCCATTAAAAAAATATCCTGTAATTGTTTATGTATATGGCGGCCCTGGCGACCAAATCGTTAAAAACAGTTATGCCGGAGCCTGGCAACAATATTTGGCACAACAAGGATATTTGGTATTCAGTGTTGATAATCGCGGATCGGCAAATCGAGGTCGTGAATGGGAGCGGAAAATATATTTATCGATGGGAAAATTTGAACTGCAAGACCAATTGGATGGTATTAAATACTTGAAAACGTTACCCTATGTTGATGTGAAACGGATAGGAATCTGGGGATGGAGCTATGGTGGATATATGACGTTGTACGCACTCGCCAAATCACCGGATATTTTTAAGACAGGGATCGCTGTTGCGCCGGTAACGCATTGGAAATATTACGATACGGTATATACGGAACGATATATGGGACTACCAAAAGACAACAGCATCGGGTATTTTGAAGGTTCACCTTTCAATTATGTCAACCAGATCAAAGCAAATTTTCTTCTTATCCACGGGCAGGCTGATGACAACGTCAATTTCCAAAATAGCGCGATGTTCATTAATGAATTAGTAAAAAATGGGAAATCGTTTGAAATGATGGTCTACCCAAATCGCGATCATGAGATTTCCGACACCGAAGCAAGTATCCATCTGTACGAAAAAATGGCTGATTTTTTCAAGAAAAATTTATAGACGATTCATTAAGTTCTTCAGAACGATGAAATCTCTTTTAAATAGGATATTCTTCTGGTTAAAAGCGATGCGTGCTCCGTTCTTTTCAGCGAGTATCGCGCCAATAATTCTGGGTACAGCGATCGCATGGTTGAAATTCCACGTTTTTAATTCGCTTTATTTTTGGCTGACATTGATCGGTACAGTAACGGCGCACGCCGGTGCGAATATTATCAATGATTATTACGATCATTTCTCTGGAAATGACGAGATCAACCATAATTACAATGTTTTTTCCGGCGGCAGCCGGATGATTCAGACTGGCCAACTAACGCCTGCCAAAACCCTAACCATGTCATTGATTGCTTTCTTTTTAGCAATTGTGATCGGTCTTTATCTGAATTGGAAATCAGAAGGAAATATCATTTTAATAATCGGGATCGTTGGCATATCAATAGGATTTTTTTATTCATCTCGTCCAATCAGTTTATCTTATCGCGGGATTGGAGAAATTGGAATTGCTTTTGTTTTCGGGCCAATAATCGTTTTTGGATCATGGTTTGTCCAAACGAATAATTTTTCATGGCTTCCAATCTTGGCATCGGTACCAGTTGGAATATGGGTTGGATTGATCATATTTATTAATGAGTTTCAAGACTTCGACGCAGATTTTCAGACTGGTAAAAGAACGGTGGTTGTCCTTTTTAATGACAAACAAAAAGCAATCTGGTTTTATCATGTTATTCTTATTGGCTCTTTTGTTTGGATTTTATTCTGGATAATAGTTGGTATTTTTCCGGTTTGGACATCGCTTGCGTTTTTATTAGTTCCTATAGTTATTTGGGATATTATTGTGTCATCTAAAAAATATGATACGATTAAGGAGTTACTTCCAGTCAACGCCGCAACAATTGGAATTCATTTTATAGGAACGATTCTGTTGTCGTTGGGATTTATTCTGTAGGAATCATTATTAAAACAGGTGAGTAGCGCATAGGGGACTCGAACCCCTGTTGCCGACGTGAGAGGCCAGTGTCCTAGACCACTAGACGAATGCGCCATATCAAATAGACTACTTCGGGAAATTTGCTGGGAAGCAGGGATTCGAACCCCGATAACCAGATCCAGAGTCTGATGTCCTGCCGTTGGACGACTTCCCATCATTTAAAAAAGCGGGCTAAATTTACAATACGAATGGGTAATACTCAAGTAAATCATTCTGGTATATTTAGGTATTTTATAACGTTATTTTATTATTAAAAAATGGGTGGTTAAAAGAAGAGGCGGAACCGACAATTACTACCAGTAACTCTGCCCAATTTCTGGTAGAAAACAAGAGGGGTAACGGTTCCGCCTATATTCAATTCTAATTTTTCAAAAATCTAATTTCTAAAAGAATGTATGTAAAATAACAAACGAATGTCAATAGATATTTCACTAAAGCCTGAATCGGTAAAACACATAGAACCATTATTTAAATAATGTATATCCTTATAGTTTCTTTTAATTAAGGTGCAGTCGTATGTATGATCAGAATATTCATAATCAATTTCTACCAGTATAAGGATTCATTTTCGATCTTTTTATTGCAGTTCTTTTGATTTCTGGTGAACTGTTGTAATTTTTCTATGTCGAAGTATTAAGAGAAAATATTGTCAGTTCATCAAAAAAAAGAGTTCAAAACAATTACATTGATCGTTTCAACGATGGCTGCATTTTTAACGCCATTTATGAGTTCCTCCATCAACATTGCATTACCTTCAATCGGTAAAGAATTTTCGATGAATGCAGTCGAAATGGGGTGGGTAGCGACATCATACTTATTGGCTTCTGCTATGTTTCTTTTACCATTTGGTAGGCTGGCAGATATCTATGGAAGAAAAAAAGTATTTTTGTCTGGGACTGTAATCCTGACGCTGAGTTGTTTATTCGCTCCCTATTCGCCTTCTACGATAGTATTGATAATAGTAAGAATGATACAAGGATTTGGTGGTGCTATGATTTTCGGAACAGGAGTGGCTATTCTGACATCGGTTTTTCCCAGCGGAAAAAGGGGGAAAGTTCTTGGCATCAATGCAGCTTCCGTTTATCTCGGTTTATCAACTGGTCCGGTATTAGGTGGTTTCCTGACAGAACATTTTGGCTGGCGAAGTATTTTCTATGTCAACATTCCTATCGGTTTGACAATCATCTTATTGGTCGTTTGGCGATTAAAAGGTGAATGGTCGGATTCCAAAGGAGAAAAATTCGATTTACTCGGTGCTTTTCTTTATATCATATCTCTTTTTATATTAATAATTGGTCTGTCTGATATGACAATAAAAATTCATTATTTGTATGCGGGAATTGGAACAATTGGATTCATCTGTTTTCTGAAATGGGAACTTTGGGTAAATCAGCCGCTTCTGAATATCCGTCTATTTCGGAATAACACTGTTTTTATGATGTCGAATGTTTCAAGTTTGATCAATTACGCCGCGACATATGCAATTGGATTTATGCTTAGCCTTTACCTACAATATATCAAAGGAATCAATCCTGAACATACTGGATTAGTTTTAATTGCCCAACCTTTTATGATGGCGTTCATTTCACCGCTCGCTGGAAGATTATCAGATAGGATAGAGCCGAGAATTGTTGCATCGACAGGAATGGCAGTCACAACTCTTGGTTTGATCCTTTTCGCATTCATTCAGGCAGAAACCAGTTTGATCCAAATAATTGCCATTCTTATGATAATCGGAACAGGTCTGTCGCTTTTTGCTTCTCCAAATACAAACGCCATCATGAGTTCTGTCGAAAAACGGTTTTATGGAGTAGCTTCGGGGACACTGGGAACAATGCGTCTGATTGGTCAAATGTTAAGTATGGGAAGCGTCATGCTGATTGTTTCTCTTGTAATCGGACGGGAAAAAATTACCCCTGTTTTTTATCCATCATTTTTAACAAGCATGAAGATCGCTTTTTCGATATTTTCCTTTTTCTGTTTTATTGGAATATTTTGTTCGTTGGCGCGAGGAAAAGTCTACGAAACAAACCGACATAATTAATCGGCAGGAATTTCGTTATAGATCAACATTTCAGTGCTATAAGCAGTTTTGTCGATTCCTGTGACCCGAAAAAGGATTTCAAAGTATTTAGGTACTTTGTGATATTTCTCTATAAATTTTTGTTCCACCGCTTCACGCGTCGAAGATTGTGTCAGATAACTCACTACCTCGGGTGCGCCGAGCGAATGGTAGGAAGCGATAATAAAAATTGAATTCTTTGCCGGTCCCGGCAATTTGACCGCTAAAATTAGGTCTTCGTTTGGACCTGATGAATGAAGGGAAGTCGTGAATGTTTGAACGCGGGAAGTGTCAGATGGAGAATAAGTTATTTTGTGAGGTAAAATTTCATAACGGAAATGAGATTTGGAAAGTGTGTGTTTGAGTGTGTAGAGCGTTTTAATGCTTCCGACATAGATTATGTTGTATTCACTAAGCGTTTGAGGTGTTATCGAAGATGATTTTCTGAGAAGCGGTTTTTGATCAGCTGCAAAAAGAATTGAGAATATCGGCGGCAAACTCCATACACTGTGATAAGGGAAATACGGTTCATCCGTCGGTTTAGCTGAAGCATCAGAATATTGCCGTTTAATCGCTTCAAATTCTTCGAGTGAATTTACCTTTCCGTGCCGGACGCAGACAACAGATTGAAATTTCTCGCTGTACATATCAAAGAAAAAATGATCCCCAGCTACGACCAAAACAGGCAGATTCGACTGTAAATACTCTTTCCAAATCGGATCGCTCTTCTCGATGAATTGGTATGATTGTAGTTTTTTTGATAAACTTCGATCGTGAATCCAAAGAATTGTCAGAATAATGCAAAGTACTCCAAGAATTGGAATATAGTACTTTTTTGCTAACCAGACGATCAGCCGTTTAGTACGATAAAGGTTTTCAGAAACCGGAACAAAAGTCGCGTCATAATGTCCTTTGGGAATATTCAGATGATATTTATCATCTTTTCCTTCATTGTAGTAATAATTTTGAAGTTTTTTCCGGAGAGTGTATGTATGAGTGCGGACGAGTGTATCTTCGGCTGGATTAAAGCTAGCGTCTTTTCCGAAAAATTCGATGGCGATACTAGTCTCTTTCAGATTCTTCCCATTATCAGAAGCCTCAACCAAATATAGAAGATAGGATGCATAGTTTTTTGATCCGGAGAATTCACTACTACTTAAAATTTTTTCGAGGAGTTTTTTCTTTATCGGTTCACTCAACATGCTGGATGGAATTTTCGTATGTTTTTCATGAAAAGCAATAAAAATTCTCGATGAAGAAAAATATGATGGCGATAACAAGAGAATTATAAGAAAAAATATGGAATAGAGAATACAAGTGCATGTAAAAGTGTTTTAAAAACCGAAATGCAACATGTTAAAAAAATGTTTTTCACGGTTTTTCACTTTTATTTCGCTGAAATATTTGTTTTATTCTACCCGTTCGCAATGTGTTTTTTGGTTATGTGAGAATCTGTAGAGGAAGTCTGGATAGACAAATGCAAAAAGGAAATCGATGATGATGTGGTTTTTCAAGTATTTTCGACGGATTTTATTAACGATAATTTGGACAATATGCCTGACAGAGATGGCCTATCCACAGGGTATTGTTCGAGGTCTCATAACGGATTCACTCACAACTAAACATCTTGTTGGCGCCAATGTTTTTTTGGTTGGAACTGCACTGGGAAGCGCATCCGATCTCGAAGGTTCATTTCGGATAGAGTCTGTTCCGGCAGGTAATTATCAACTTCGTGTATCTTACATCGGTTACTCTAATAAGGAGTATGAGATAGTAGTTCCGAAAGATAAGACTGTCATCGTTAATGTCATGATGACGCCTGATGTGATTCGCGGTCAGGAGGTGATAGTCCAGGGACAGGCCATCGGTCAGGCTGCGGCGATCAACCAGCAGGTTACCTCGAATACTATCATAAACGTTGTTTCCGAGGAGAAAATTAAGGAATTACCGGATGCCAACGCCGCGGAAGCCATCGGCCGTTTGCCCGGCGTTTCAATATTAAGATCTGGCGGAGAAGCCAATAAAGTAATTTTACGTGGGCTTGAGGATAAATTTACAAACATTACTATTGACGGCGTAAAAATCCCGCCCACCGATGCCACTGGCAGAGGAGTTGATTTAAGTACACTGTCACAAAGTTCGTTAGCAGGTATTGAGTTATATAAAGCAGTGACTCCCGATAAAGATGGAGATGCCTTAGCCGGAACCATCAATCTGGTTACTAAAAAAGCGCCGACAGCCAGGAAAATAAAAGCAGATTTTAAAGGCATTTATAATGATTTAATGAAATCAGCCAATCAGTATGATTTTTCATTTCAATACGGTGAAAGGTTTTTTAAAGATATTCTGGGTGTCCAACTGACTGGTAATCTTGAAAAACGCATCAGAAGCAATGAAAGAATCAATTTGGATTACAATCAAAACCCAACCCAGTCCGATGCGGGTTATTTTATTGATGATTTCATCCTTGAGTTTACAGATGAAATCAGAAAAAGAGACGGATTTAGTGTGTTAATGGATATAAACACCCCTGATAACGGCACAATTCGAATTAACAATATTTATGGCAGAACTAAAAGAGATTATGTCTGGTACTCGAGAGATTATACTTCCAATGGTGGTGGGGACTATTCGGGCAACCCGTATTATGCTTACCGTGACAGGGAGCAGGAAATAAAAACTTTTACCAGTTCTATACGCGGTGATAATAATTTGTTGGGATTCAATCTGAATTGGGGATTATCCTATGGAGAATCGGAATCTGACTATCCTTTTGATTATGAGACAATTTTCGTTGAGCCATCAGGAATGTTAGCCTCTCCTAAGATACAATCCAAGCCAGAGCAGTTAATTTCTTATGCTGTCAACGATTTTTCTGCTACCAATTTATATTGGATTTACTACCGCTCCCAACACAATTTTGATAAGGAACGTACTGCATTTTTAGATGTAGCTAAGCAGTATCTAATATTTCGGCAAATCTCTGGTCACATAAAATTCGGTGGAAAATATAAAATAAAAGACAGATCAAATACCCGATCGGAAGATTTTACTCCATATTACCTTGGGAAGTGGCAACCGTATGAATTATTGCCTGATGGGACATTTAGAGAGAAAGATTTTACTAGCACATACTTCGAAGAATGGAAAAACCTGGGAGTCCTTTTTGTCCCTATTGAACAATTCTATAGTCAACATGATACAAGAAATGTCTATGGTTCGTACTTGTTAAATCCACTCATTGATAGGAATAGAATGCGCCAATGGTGGGACCTAAACCGATACGGGATTGATGCCACTGGAAATGTAAACGAGGTCTGGCCTAATCCATTGATTAAATATGATGATTATGACATCACGGAAAGAGTCAGCGCTGGATATATTATGAATACCTTGAATATCGGTCAAGCGGTAACCTTTATTTCTGGTGTACGGGTTGAAAAAGAAGATAATGATTATGTCTCATGTTATATGCCTCATATGATATCCGGTTTTCCTGTGCCAGCTAATTCAATCGCTGATACAACCTCTTCTGCCTCACAAACCGTTTGGCTACCTAACTTCAATCTGGCATTCAGCCCGTACAATTTCATGAAGATACGCATAGCTGCTTATAAAGCGCTAGCAAGGCCCGATTTTAACATGCGATTAGAAAGATACATTGCCGGTCGCCCGGCAGAAGTTGGTACTCAATTACAGGTCTATGTCGGCAATCCCAAATTAAAGACCGCCGAAGCTTGGAATTATGAAGTAAATACATCTTTTTTTGGAGATGCCATTGGATTAATATCTATTTCTGCGTATTATAAAGAGATTAATGACATGTTTCACATGCTCAATAATTTTAATACAACGGCGGTGAAAGATGCTCAGGGAGTATATCAAGATACTCTTATGCAACGATTTGGAATCCAATGGCCTAGCCAGATGTCAGCAAGTCCTTATAATGTGACTTTCCCCTATAATTCGCCTAAACCCACCAAAGTTTGGGGATTCGAGTTTGAGCACCAGATCAATTTTAGCTTCCTTCCCGGCCTGTTAAAACATATTGTATTATCATATAATGCTTCGTTTGTACGCTCGGAATCTTATATTTGGGCATCAAAAAATGATTCGACCTACTATGATCCGCCAGGACCTATGCCCCCAACCTGGAAGAAGTACCCAGTACTCATAGAAAAAAAGCAAAAATTGGAAGGAATGCCGGAATTCTTTGGCAATATTGCGTTGGGTTATGATATTGGAAAGTTTTCAGGAAGAATTTCGGTCTTTCATCAGGGAGAGTACAATATTTCATATTCTGCTTCGGGTTTAAGTGACAGGGTGAATAATCCCTTCACACGTGTTGATTTAACCCTTAAACAGGGAATTACTGAGAACATTGCGGTATTTCTTAACATCAGCAATTTAACAAATATTGTAGAGGGCAATTCGATATATAATAGAGTATACAACTGGAAATTGTTTAGAAACAGCGAAAAGTATGGTATGACGGCTGATTTTGGTATTACTATAAAATTTTAGTAGAAAGAGTAATGATAGTGGATATCGGATTTAGGATTTGAATGGAGACTAAGAGTCTGAATGATCATAAAACAAATAACCAATGTATATAGAAAGGAGATGATGAAAAAGATATATTGTTTAGGAAATTAATGGTAGTTGTACATTTTAACATGAGAGGAGAATTAGTATGAGTTGTAAAAATTTTGTTATTGTTTTCATCATTGCTTCAATTAACATGAAAGGAGAATTAGTATGAGTTGTAAAAATTTTGTTATTGTTTTCATCATTGCTTCAATATTAGGCATATCCCTATATGGCCAGGACGCAGTGGTGACGCTACTGCCATATAATAGCACGGAGGCCACCTTTCTGCAAAATCAGATTAAGGCGGATACTACAACGACTGGTGGCTTGTTGGCAAACCGGGTTTATGAATTGCAGAGGGATCAGTACTATTATGCTAATGCCACTTTTACTGTTCTTAACGGTACGACACTTCGTCTCAGAGCGCAAGATGGTACCGGTAAGAAGCCGATTATTTACCTATGGGAAACGGGTACAGGTACTACTCCGACCAGACCGCCGGGCTGGTTTGTGACTTTAAATGGCGGTAATATAGAGATGAAGGACATCTGTGTTGCTGGGTATTATGAATGGGAGCC
>JAQUKI010000040.1 GCA_028719225.1 Fidelibacterota bacterium
GTAGGGGTTGCGCTCGTTGCGGGACTTAACCCAACATCTCACGACACGAGCTGACGACAGCCATGCACCACCTGTATATCAGTTACCGACAAAAGCCGGTAAGGAATCTGGTTTCCCAAATCTTTCTAATATATGTCAAGCCCAGGTAAGGTTCTTCGCGTTGCATCGAATTAAACCACATGTTCCACCGCTTGTGCGGGCCCCCGTCAATTCCTTTGAGTTTCAACCTTGCGGTCGTAGTCCCCAGGCGGGATACTTAACGCGTTAACTACGGCACTGGAAGGGTCGAGCCCCCAACACCAAGTATCCATCGTTTACGGCGTGGACTACCAGGGTATCTAATCCTGTTTGCTACCCACGCTTTCGCGCCACAGCGTCAGTGTCAGACCAGAAAGCCGCCTTCGCCACCGGTGTTCTTCCTGATATCTACGCATTTCACCGCTACACCAGGAATTCCGCTTTCCTCTTCTGAACTCAATCTCGACAGTTTCTCTGGCAGGCCTTCCGTTGAGCAGAAGAATTTAACCAGAAACTTATCGAGACGCCTACGCGCTCTTTACGCCCAGTGATTCCGGACAACGCTTGCTCCCCCCGTATTACCGCGGCTGCTGGCACGGAGTTAGCCGGAGCTTTCTCATCGGGTACCGTCACTATCCGAAAATATTCTCATCGGATACATTCTTCCCCAACGACAGACCTTTACACTCCTCAGAGCTTCAATCAGTCACGCGGCGTTGCTGCGTCAGCCTTTCGGCCATTGCGCAAAATTCCTCACTGCTGCCTCCCGTAGGAGTTTGGGCCGTATCTCAGTCCCAATGTGGCTGATCATCCTCTCAGACCAGCTACTGATCGCTGTCTTGGTGAGCCATTACCTCACCAACTAACTAATCAGACGCAGGCTCATCCTCAGGTGATAGGTCCGAAGATCCCCATCTTTCATCTCGATAACAAAACCGAGGCATTATCTGGTATTAGCGGCCCTTTCGAACCGTTATCCCAATCCCGAAGGTAGATTACCCACGTGTTACTCACCCGTACGCCAGTTTACTATCCGACCGAAGCCGGAATTCTCCTTGACTTGCATGTGTTAAGCACGCCGCCAGCGTTCGTCCTGAGCCAGGATCAAACTCTCCGTTGTATTAATTATTGAAAAGTTTCAGGTTTAACCCCACACTCATCTTAGACGCTCGCACTATCTCTCTTGTCAAAAAGCACTCATATTTCATGCAAAATTCTTTTCAAACTTTGCATCCAAATCAATTCTCAATTAGCGGGGTGAATGTAAGACAATTTTAAATTGAGTGCAAGAAATTTTTTTAAAATAATTTTAAATTATTTTCCCATCAGCGGATTCAATTGCAGTGTCTTACGAAGAGAATATCGGTCGGTCAGTCGGATCAACTTTTTCCCCCGAACCGCTGATTGATACTCATTTTTCATCTGAATCAGTGAATAGAGGTTACCGACATAGTAAAACACAGCGCCTGTGCCAAGCACATAAAAAAATGATGAGCGGGCACTATTTGCTATCACTCCAGCACCTACCAAACTGACGAATCCGGTTAGTGTCCATCCTGCATTCCAATAATCGCCCAACAACATCTGTCCAGTTCCAGGAATCAGAACCGACATTGACATCGCGCCCCATTTCCTAAAAAATAATGAAGCCCCTTTGGGCGTTTCCTGCTGAAAATACGCCTCTAAAATCGGCACCGTTTGCGAGTTAGATTCTATAAATCGTTTAACAATCGAATCGGCTTCGATAAGCGCATGCAGATTTATCAAATCATAGAGCAGTACAATCTGAAAAACCGGTTCCGGTTGGCGTGCAGAAAATTCCAGACTCTCCCGAAAACGTCTCTGCTCGTATAAAAATAGCGCAAACCGTAACCGGCTTTCAATATCGGATTCCGTTCCGATGCACTTCGAAAAGCACTCTCGATACCGCTTTTCAGCAATCTCAATATATCCTGCTTCTTCATTAATCATCGCGATCTTTAAGTAAATCGACGGCACAAGTGTATCTTTTGAAAATCGGTATAAGAATTCATGATAAGTTATGAGCGCATTTTTCCAATCGCCTACCTTGGTGAACTCTTCAGCCATCTGAATTATAGTCAATTTCAAATCGTGATCCGGAGAAAATCGTGGTTGCGAGCTAAGCCGTCCCGTTAGACACAGTAAAATAATCAATATATTAATTACGAAAATATTTTTTAAAAACAACCGATCATTTCTATTTTTCATTTCAATTCTTATCGTACCAGTAATATCTTTCGGTTTCTCGTTGAATGATCTGATTCGATTCTCAGAAAATAAACGCCCGATGCAACAGATTGTCCGAAACGGTCTGTTCCGTTCCAGTCCATTTCATAAAGACCGGTTGACTGATGGACATTCACAAGTGTTTTCACAAGGCTACCTTTGAGATCATAAATGGATATATGAACTGATCCTTCTGAAACAATTCGGTACCGTATTCGCGTACTTGCGTTGAATGGATTGGGGAAATTCGTCAGCAATTCAATTTTGGAAGCGATTGCCCTCTCAGGTTCGATTTTCACGGGTCGATCTTCAAGCCATTGAACCGCATTTTGCATCAGAGAACGAAACTCAAATGAATTCGATAATTCAACCGGAAAAGTAAAGAAAACCGTTCGGAAATTTCCATTTTCTTTTCTGATTGCCATGTCCTTATTGGATTTTGAACCTTTGAAAATACTAATGCCGTCATTTTCAGGAACGATATAATCGCTCCAGTTTTCACTCTTACCTCCAATCAAGTCAAACTGAAGCGGCCCATAATTATTTGTCAAAGAAAATGCATCTGTCAATGAATCTTCAGCAACGCCGCTCATCTCGATGTCGGCAGTTCCGCCGGCAATGGAAATACTATCGTCCGGATCGTTTTCATATGTTCCAATTCCGAAGTAATCGTATGCAAAATCTCCATTAGAAAAACGTCCGGATGTCGGCATTCCCCAACCATAAAAATAGTCCATATCAGCCAACATGAGACCTCCGCCATTTTGCATATATTTCCGAAAATTGCACGGATCCGCGCTTGTTGAATCGAGAAGCGGAACGATTTTACTCCGGCATCCGAAAATGGCGATCATTGAAAATTGCGGATAGTGAATCACCGAAGAATCGATCCCGCGATGGACACCGACATCCCACAATAAATATGAACAACCAACAGAATCAAATGCCTGTGTGTAGAGCGAATCGAGCGCCCATGAATTGTCTCTTATTACCAGCACTGTTCGTTCCTGCGGCGGCGCCAGAACAACATAGCAATTGACATTGGATTCAACCCGCAATCCGGTTTCGTCTTCAGCGGAAATGAAATAATAGACGCTGTCGCCCGGATTTGCATCCAGCGTTACAGAGAAAGTGTCTTCCAGCACATTGGTCATCGATTTGGATAACCAAGTGTCGTTACCATGATATTTATAATTCAGAAGCGGCGTGACCGTTTGGTTTTCCAGTTCGATGATTTTCGCCGTGATATTCTTACGCTTATCAAATGTATCAGAAAATTGAGAAACGTCAGAAATGATCGGCGGCAACTACTCGTAAATCACTTCGATCTGCATCATATGCGCGATCCATTTCTGACTGTCGCCGGATTTGATATTCCGATACCATTTCCCGGGCGTCTCTCCATTCAATGTAGTAAAACTCCTGCAGGTACCTTCGATTTCGGAGTCGTGAGCATAACCGTCCTGCCAGATCGTTGGTCCGCCCTGCTCATCCATTGTGTATCCAACCCAAAAATCGAGGTTATTCTCATCGATATTAATTTCCGTCTGATATTCTGCAGTCAGATCCAGGACATTCCAGACGGGCGACCAGATATCTTCAAAGAATTGATTACTGGGATTTTGAGATTGACATTCGGAAGAATGGATTGCCGTAAACAGCAAGTTGATTCCGAATTGCCCCGGAAACAGATAATTCTGAGATGACGGATCGATCGCCGGCGCCCAGATATGCCATGTCGCCGCGCCGGATTTTTCATTTTGCATAAATATTTTACTGACTTTCCCCGGCGCGAGAAGAGTGAACCAGTTGATACAAGTATCGGACGGACTGCCTCCCGTTCCCTGGTAACTGGCGATAAAATCGTCGTAGTCCTCGACGACTTCCGGCGGCTGAAAATAGAAGACCGTATCGACGATAACGCTTTTTGAATCTTTCGTATTCTTAAAGGAAAGATGATGAACCAGCGCGCCATCATGAAGCACTGTCAGATTTTCTCCATGCGATACGACTTTTAATTCGTCGGGGAAAAGGAATCCGATTCCAATGAAACTAATCAGAATGATTGTCAGAACATTTTTCTTCAAACTAAAAACTCCTTACCAAACATAGTGATATTTACTCTTTTTCATTGAAATAATCAACAACGGATTCTGTTCCCATATATTTTGATTTATTCTGTATTTCTCTAAACGAAAACGGCAGCCATTGCTGACTGCCGTTTTGAGTATAGAGATTTTAGATTCGATTACAATCCGAACGACACCGCGAAGTACTGGTTGGCATCGAACAGTTCCATCGGACGATTCGCATAGTCAAATGCGATGTTCGATCCGGCGAGTTTCAGGTTCAAGCCAAGACCGAACGAGAGCCCGAATTGAGAGGTCGTGTCATATTCCCAATCGTCGGGATACAGAACTTTGGTGTAGCCGGCACGGACAAACAACATATTATTGAAACCGTACTCAGCGCCGAAATTGACGTGATCGATTTCAAAACTGTTGTTGTTGTAAGAACCGGTAAAATTGACCTTTCCCAGCGAGGCTAAATCGTAGGTATAAGCCAACCCGAGGTTCATGCTGGTGGGCAATTCATGACTTGCCATATCCAGTTTCGTCTTACGGGTTGTCGCCGATGGATCCGCATAAGTGATCGGCGAATCAAATTCAATACCTGTTCCATCGAATTTGATGCTGCTTCCGATGTTCTTCATGGTCACACCGAAGGCAATTCCCCACGGCGATACATATTGAAGACCGAAGTCGAAAGCGGCGGCGCTGGCGCTCATTGTTCCGATTTTTTCAGAAATGAGTTTCGCGTTGGTTCCGAACAGTATTCTGTCGGTGAACCGTTTCGCATATGTCACGCCCAATGTCAAATAATCCGGGCTAAGAACCTCACCGGTTCCTTCCGGCATCAGATCCGTCGTAACCGGAATATCGCCGATACTCAGAATCTGGAGACTGACTCCAAATGTTCCGATTCTCTGCGCGTTGACGGCGGCAGCAAGGTAACTGACCTTCATGTCCGCAAAATAGGACATTTGTGTGAAGGAAGCTGCACCTGTTTTCACCATCGCCAAGCCAGCCGGATTCCAGTAGATCGCGTCCGTTCCGGAGACATTCGCGATATTCGATCCACCCACTGCGACATTCTTTGCGCCCATTGGAATTAGGAGTTCCGATGCACCGGCTGTACCTAATTTCGGAGCGCTTGCGAATACGCTTTGAGAGGAGATGATGAGCAATATCAACAGCCCAATCATAAGATATCTTTTTTTCATAATTTTTCTCCCATCTTTAAGTCCATTTTTCATCCACAGCCTCAATAGGTATCCAATCTCTCATTCGGTGTAAATACCGCAATCTTGCCGACTTTTTCGCCGACTTTCGGTACATCGACATGATAGACATAGACGCCGCTTGCAACCGGTAGTTCATAATGATTCTTCAAATCCCATTCCAACAATGTTGTAGTCGCATCATCTTTTTCCAGTTTCCGGATCAGATTTCCAGCCAAATCAAAGATCTTGATCGTGCATTTTTCCGGTAAATTAGTAAACTGGACATAGCGTTCGAAGATACTCATTTCACCGGCGTGGTATCCATAATAAGGATTCGGAACAACGTTGATCTTCTTCAGGTCAGATTTCTGATCTGCTTTAGTCAATGTCTTTGCATCCGGAGCTTTGAAAATGAACTGATCGTTCGTCGTATTCGGTTTGTTCGTATAAATCCGAATATATTCACCAGCGTGCGGTGGGCCATAGAAGTAACCATCTGCATCCCGCGGCGGAGCAACATCATCTGTCCAAGCAGGTCTGGCATACATATTGATCATGAAACGGTTGATCGCCGGATACGTAGCGCCCCACGGTCCATATCCTGGTGAAACCGTACCGTCGTTGGTTGAGATGTAGGTAGCAACGTCGGCTGGATTATATGCCGCATTATCGTAAATGTAGAGCATATCGAATGCAGGACCATAGACACCCAACTGTGAACGATTCCATGTGCCATCACCGTCTGCATCAAGAATGCAAACTGGTAATTGGGTTCTGGTCCCATCGATGTCTATTCTCCAGATTGTAAACGGTGCGTACGAGGGATTTCCCGTCAGCGTATCTCTTAAAACGGTATCATATGAATAATCCCAAAGTAACGAACTATCTGTATCAGTAAAGATAATATCGTAATCTTTTGGAGTCATCAATCCAAATCGATCCATGCGTGTTAAAGAGGTTCCGGCGTTTTCTGACAGTACAAATACTGGCCAATATTGAGAAATACCATAATTGTTCAGACTGCCCCATAGATTTGCATCTGCTATTGCTAACGTGTTCGGATTCAATTCACAAATCTTTTTAATTCCGGCAGCCGGTCCGATGACCTTTACGAGAAGACCGTCGACGACGTTATACGCATCATCTCCGGCCTGATTTGGCTGGTTTTCCAATAATGTATCTATCGGTGCGGCAACTACATCTGAATCCGTTGCACTGGCAAACAGATTCCATGTGTCATCTGCATTGAATCCGACACGATAGTACTTACCTGTGGTCTTTGACGGATCGACAACCGTCACTACGCAGGAGCCATCACCGGCAGGAATTGAAGCGTTGACAGGAGCACTTTTTACGACTAAAGAACTATCCGAAGCTGAACTGTATCTTTCACCCGGATGGTTCTGCGGCGTGGCAGTTACCATTGCGATCGAACTTGGAAATTCCTGTGGCTGAGCAAATTCACAATAAGATCTTGCCTGAACACCGAAGTAATACGGTTTTCCGTTGACTAATGGATCACCGACATTGCCAACCTTCGAATTTTTATTCATGCCAAGACTGATATACCGGGCGCCGGTATAAGCATCAGCGTCCACTATTTCATCGACGCCATATTTTGCATATTCTACCGCATCGGAACCGGAAGCATCAGAGAATTGATAAACAGTATAACCGGAAAAATTGAAGGTACCGTCAGTTACTTCTTTATATTCAGTCCCAACGACCATCTTCTGCCCGATCAGACCATTCGCGACGATGTCTGCCTGTTCATACGGTGTCCCATCTGCGTTCAGTTCCGAACGTTCATTCCACGTTAAGACAACTTCGTTCGATAATTCACTTACTGTAACCTCGGGTTTTGTTGGAGGTGGCGGTAATTCAAAGTTAATATCATAAGCCAACTGAGCAATTGCATCAACCGCTTTCAGATAGGTCGCACTATTAAGGTTGTCGGATCCTTTGGCAACCATTGCGCCAGCTACGATCTCTTGAACACCGGGTTCGCCAAACTGAGCGATTCCGTCGCCATTCTGATCGACCCACGGTTCCATCGTAAAAGGACCGGTTGTCATGAAGAAACGTCGGTCGGCTTCGTCAGAATCCAGCCAGCCGGTTGCAGTTTCCGGATCGCCGGAAAACATAAATTTTGTTGGCACATTGCTCGGATCAACAATTGGTGAACTATCTCTCCAGAAACCGCTCATGTAGTTATAGACATCCATCCCAGAACTCGGATTACCCTGATTGGAATCGTCGTTATTATAGAAAATGAAAGATGTCATTTTGAGCATTTTCTTTCCGGGCATTACAGTGCCGTCAGGAAGATTAACAGTATCTGTTAATGCTCCCGGAATAATCGGCCCCTGGAAGAAATCGATACCGACCGCAGGCGGTGTCGAACCATAATTCTGGTCGACGGCGGCCGCATTATAGCAGTAACCGAGACCTAAGGTTGAATCGCAACCGACCAAATCATCGCCCGCGTTTCCAAGGTCAGGATCGGACCAGATAACGAAGTAGGTGTCATCCCAGTTTTGACCGCTCTTATTGATCAGAGTCCATTTAATGAAGACCATATCGCCCATCACATTGGCACGATCGAACGCCCAAGCCATTTGATGGATTTCCGCATTTAACTTGTTAGTTCCATATGTGGAATGGTTCGCCAAATCGTTCCAAACGCTGTATATCGTTTGGTCACCGACAAGTTTTGGGTTGCCGGTAGTATCTAAAGGTGCGCCCTGATTATCAGGAGCTACACCAGAAGAAGGCCAACTAGCCCAGTCACCTACGCCGTCCGGACGAAGTTCATACCATCTGAATCTTTCATCGCCTTTAGCATAGGGAACATCTGTTGTATTAATCATACCGGCCTGAAATTCAGATGCGGAATGTTGAACACCCGCTACGCGAATTTCACCGTTGATCTTTGCGCCGACATATTGTCCGGCAGCGAAAATCGGGCTGAGTCCGGAGCCTTGCGGCCATTCCAAGCCCCAGTCCCCCAGAACGTTATCATAGAACCATGTACCGTTATTCCGGAAAACACCGTTCATCCGGTTACAGTTCATCCAGACATCGCTGGTTTTGGTTGTTTTTTCCAACGCCCGGGGCTTGTTTGCGTATTCAGCGCCAAAAACGAGCGCCGAAATAGTCAATACTATCATCAGGATTGACAATATTTTTTTCATATACTTTCCTCCATTAGAGTCAAGAGTTACTTTCATTATTCGCTCGTTACAGTTCAAGCATGAGTCCCAGGCGAATCTGACGAGGCGAGCCGTAATTGTTATAATCCTGTTCGCGCATCTTATACAGACTCTTCTGTTCATCGGTCAAACTATTCCAGTAAGCCTGACCACTAGTCGTACCTAAATATCCGGTATCGTCCGGCAGACCTGTAGTTATCCAGATTGCCGAAACGTTTTTAGTGTTCAGCACATTCAGAACCCATGCATACGCTGTCAACTGAACGCCGCCAATGTAGAACTTCTTATCCAGTTTCAGATCAACTTTAAAAACCCACGGGGTTGTCTGCGAGTTGACTGCCGAAACAGGTGTTTCGGATACATTGGTATTGTCATAACGGCCGGTAAACGGCATTGTGTTGAATACCTGCATGAGCGTATAAGGCTGACCAGAATTGAAACTGAACATCAGGTTAGCTCCCGCATTATGCAAGAAAGTCGGGCCATCGTTTCTACCAAAACGATAATCGACGTTCAGACTGCCGGTATGTCTTTGTTCAAAATCCAAAGGCATGGCGAATTTCGGAAAGTGACCGCGTGCGCCACCCTGCCAGGCAATGTTAAAATTCGTGCCTGACGCCGAACCGGTGCCTGTTGCATACTGTAACTCATAGTTGAACGAAGCGGACAAGTTTTTGTAACGTCTGAGATTGAAAATAACGTCCAATCCTTTAATATTACCGAAGTCGCCGTTCTGACTAAAAGCGATATTGGTTACATCTGTAGTGACATTCAGAACCTGAATGAGGTCTTCCGTCTCTTTGTAAAAAGCGGTCAATTGCAGGCTGGCGACATCGCCGAGCATCTGTTTGAAACCGATTTCATAAGAGGTAGTCTTTGGCGGTTTCAGATTCGGATTGTCCAGAGTCGTAAAATAACCGCCTCTGCTTACGAACGCATCCAGATAAAACGGGCTCAGATACAGATCGGACAAACTCGGAGACTGATAGAACTGTCCGTACTGAGCATGAAAAACCGTCTGATCGGTAACCGGAAAACTGACGCCGAGACGCGGACTAAGGTACGTATGTACTTCAGAATCTTCTACGTCCGACTTATCGAATATTTCATTACCGCCGAACATACCGGTTCCGGCAATATAGGTTCCATCTTCCGTATATTCAGCATCCAGCTCTTTGAACTGCCAAGCATTCGGATCGATACGGTCATATCTTACTCCAAGATTCAAAACGAGGTCTTTGAATTCGATTTTGTCTTGAATATATCCGCTCATGATAATCGGATGATAGGGAGCTTGGGTTTGATAACCGTCAACGATATCGCCATTGGCATCGTAGACAACATCATCAAGATAACTGCCTTCATCCACTTCATTTCCGTTAATATCATAGCCATAGAAACGTACATCGGCGGATTGATATTTTTCAACATCGGTCAAATTCGTCTTTGCCAAATATACCGGTGAAAGTACGCGGTATTCTCTTAGGGTGTGATATTTGTACTCAAAACCGGCTTTGAACGTGTGAAATTTGCCCATCTGGTGAACGATATCAAAATCGATTCCCCAGTAAGTCGTCCGGTTTTTAAAATAATCGTCATACTGAGCGCCCGGAGCGAAATAATCATCTCCAATACGCGTGGTATATGCGACGCCGACATAAGCGCTGTCATCCGGCCATGGGTTTAACCACGGATCGCCGTACTTTTCGAGATCATCGCCAAACGTAGCGTCATAAATCTTCCGTTCGGTATCGAAATAATTAAATTTCAAATCATAATACGTATTCTTGGCTAACGTCTGCGTTAACGTAGCGTTGAACGAATGCGAATACCGGGTTTCTTCCGCCATGTGCTCGGTATTGAAAATATCAATCGGCGTCGCATTGTTCAGAACGCGGTCAGTCGATACATAGCTGAGTTTCAATGCCATGTTTTTGCCCAGCTGGAATTTCAGTTTACCATTCCAGGACCAGTCAGATGTCGAATTACCCGGAATCCGACCGTTAAAATCGTATTTGTGAGTGACTGTGTCATAAGGAACGACAGCACCAGTGGAATCAACCATCGATAATACTTGATCGTAGGAATAATCATCGAGACGATATTCATTTTCAGCCCATCCCCATGACGGCCATGCATCTGCCGCGTACCGACGTGTTCCACTCAGGAAAAACGTATGGTTGGTCTTGGGAATGATGGGGCCGCTTAGGGAAGCGACGAATTCGTTGTACCCGTAACCGTAAGCTCCTAGAATCTTCTTATCGGCTGAGAGGAATCCGTCCGTAATCGCTTCAATGGATGCGGAATATTTTTCAGCGCCCGCGTTCGTTGTGATTGCAACGATACCGGACATGGCGTCGCCATATTCAGCATTGAAACCGCCCGTCTGAACGCTCATCTCTTCAATGGCTTCATTCGGCAAATAGGTGTACACGGCATTATTATAAGGATCGTTTACCAAAACGCCATCGATGTACGTTGCGGTTTCGCCCCCACGGCCACCGCGGATGTTCATCGTTGTGCTGTTTTCGGCTTTTACGACGCCTGCTGTTCCAGCGGCAATTTCTGCCATACCGCGGACAGGTAAATTCGAAATTTCTTCAGCGGATTTGATGATGTTGGTATTGGTGGCATCTTTCCGAATCATCGGTCTAAGAGCCGTTACCATAACCTCTTCAAAAGCCAGCGAAGTTTGTTCCAACTCAAAATTTAACTCTGTAGTCAAATCGAGTGAAACTACAAGATTGCTAACAACCGTCTCTTTGTAGCCAATGTAACTGGCTCTTACGGTATAGACTCCAACCGGAACATTGATGATGGTATAGTAACCATCTCCATCTGTTGCTGCACCCAGGTCGTAACCACCGCCGGTAACGATAACATTTACACCGGCGAGAGGAGCACCTGATTGTTTGTCAACAATTGTTCCAGCGATCTTCCCTGAAGTTCCTGCAAAGAGAACAATAGGTAGCAAAATTGCCAAGAGACAAATCGCGACACGACGTACCATACTATTCCTCCTTTAAATGAAAAACTATCTTTCTCTATCCTCTACTGCAACTCACTGCGAAGAGAATGTAAAAAATAACTCTAAGTAATGTCAAGCTTTTTATAACGGAAAATTATTTTTTTTTATCGCGCGGCTAAAATTTCGTCGATAAGGCCGTATTCCAGAGCCTCCTGAGGAGACATAAAAAAGTTCCGATCCGTGTCTTTGCGAATGCGTTCGAGAGGTTGACCTGTCAACTCGGCGAGAATCGCATGTGTCTTCTCTTTCATCTGAAGAGTCTCCTTCGCATAAATCTCGATGTCGCTCGCCTGCCCTTCGATCCCACCGATAGGCTGATGAATCATGATGCGGGAATTCGGCAATGCCTGCCGTTTTCCTTTTGTACCCGAGGCTAACAGAATTGCCGCCATACTCGCCGCTTGACCGATACAAATCGTAGAAACCGGCGGCTTCACGAAATTCATCGTATCAAAGATCGCCAACCCGGCTGTCACCGATCCGCCGGGGCTGTTGATATACAAAAAGATGTCCTTCTGTGAGTCTTCCGATGCAAGATAAAGCAACTGTGCGATCGCCAAATTTGCAACGTGATCGTCGATCGGGCTCCCTAAAAAGACGATCCGTTCTTTCAGCAACCGGGAGTAAATGTCGTAAGCGCGTTCGGTCTGTCCACTCTCTTCAACAACCATCGGAATGTACATTTTGTGTTCCTCACTCGGCGGGCTGATTCCGCAGAGACTTTGTTTGGATTGTTTCTTTCTTTTCCTTTATGAACTGAGCCAGAAATTCGAACACTTTTTCTTCATAGAGATCGCTTTCGATCTTCTTGCGGTTCTCGGAATTCCGGTAATATTTTAAAACCGCCTCGTGACTCAATTGATATCGGGTCGCATACTGATCGGCAATTTTATTCAGACGATCTTCGATGTCGTCTTTTCCGAGCTTCAGGTTTTCTGCCCGGATGATCTCCCGCTGAATTAAAAACCAGCGGATTTCGCGTTTTCCTAATTCGGCGTACTGCTCGCGCACCTGCGCTTCATTGACATCCTGAGAATGGTTCTTTTCTTTAACATCCTCGATGACTGCGTCCAGAAAATGCTTCAATCTCGACGGAGCGACGTCAACAGTCGTGTTCGCCAACAGATAATCCGTGACGGAAGCGTAAAACTCGCTCTGGGCGCGTTTATCCCATTCGTCTTGAATTCGCTTCTCAATCTGGAGTTTTAATTCAGCGAAATTGGCAACATCTTTCAAATTGTCTTTAATAAAATCGTCGGTCAGCTCGGGTAATTTGTGTAATTCGACTTTGTGAACTGTAACCTCGTAACCGATCTCCTCAGCGTCTTTACCGCTCAATTTGATCATAACCGTTTCACCGGATTTCGCACCTAACAGGTTGGCAGATCCGGCTTCTCCAAATACGCCGTCACCGATTTTAATCAGTTTGTGAGTGAGTTTTCTTCCGACAATAGGAACGCCGGATTTATCGAGTTCCTGCAGATCGCAGTCGATAAAATGTCCTTTTTCCGCACCGCCTGTGACCGTCTCCACCTCAGCGTATGCTTCACGTAATGCTTCGATTTCCGAGCTGACATCTTCCGGATTGATGACGTACGCACGTTTGACGATCTCGAATCCTTTTTTATAATCCGGCAGTTCGATCTTCGGATCGACCTCGACGCTAAGGGAATATTCAAACGGTTTGCCTTCGTCGAATTCGAGTCCTTTCAGTGAAATGTCGAGATAATCTGTAATTTCCTTTTCCTTCAGCGCATTGACCGATGTTTTGTCAATGACTTCATTGGAAAATTCATACTTGATTTTCCCTTCCTGCTGTCTTTTAAAAATCGTATCCGGCACTTTTCCGGGACGAAATCCGGGTAGGACAAATTCTTTCTTCAATGTCTTAAAAGTTTGTTGATAAATATTCGATACTTCATCCCAGTCCAGATTCACTTTCAGAAGAAGTTCCGTTGAACTGGTATTGCTTAGGTCAACTTTCATCATGTTTCCTTATTCAAATTTTTCAAGAACCACAGTGCCGCGGGAGAGACTTGAACTCACACCCTATAAATAGGACTGGATCCTAAGTCCAGCGCGTCTGCCAGTTCCGCCACCGCGGCTCAAATAACGCGCGTAATATAAACCATTGGTCGTTTTTTTCCAAAATGTTAGAGACGAGAAAAAGAGGTTTCAATTTGGAGTTACAACCCGAATTGGAATCCACTGATCTCGGCCAAAGGCATTCCAAACTCGATGGGAATCACTACAGTATCGCCTGCAAATTCAAATCGACTCGAAATTGAAATAGTCGGTCCGACATTTTTTCCCGGTTGGATGACGGAATCCGTTTGCGCTTCTGTCTGAAACGCAAACATAATTCCGAAAACCGTCAATAAACGAAAAACATTATGGGAATTTTTTATCATGTCTTATCGTTGGAAAACGATAGAAAACTCAGAGATTCGCTCCGTGACATTTCTTATATTTTTTCCCGCTTCCGCACGGGCACAGATCGTTCCTGCCGACGTGTTGTTCGGCATGGATCGGTTTCTGTTTCTGCTCGCGAGTGTCCGATCGTTCGGATGTTTCATTCGACGCGGTGAAACCCATGCCAATCGACTCGTTATGAACCGCCTGAACTGGCGCCGATCGTCTGACGGGATGTTGTTCTTGAGCCGGTCCGCCGATCTGAGCGCGGAAACAAAGCTTAAGCGCCTGTTTGTTCACTTCGTCCAGCATCATGACGAATGCCTTGTAGCCTTCGCTTTTATACTCCAGCAACGGGTCTTTCTGCCCATAAGCGCGCCAGTTGATGCCTTCCTTCAACTGATCCATTGAATATAAATGATCGCGCCATTTCTCGTCTATCGTCCGTAAGATCACAAATTTTTCAAGGAAGCGAATCTGTTCCTCGCCGAGGTATTTTTCACGGCGATCATAGTATTTCTTCGAGCGTTCGATAATTTCATCTTTGATGGTTTCCGGTCTGACATTCGATAACTGGTCGAGCGACATATCGATTCCAAGTGTCGAACCGATTTCCATCCGCAAACTCGCCCAATCCCATTCGTCCGGCGCAGAATCGGATGTATATTTTTCGATCAATCCGTCCACCCATTCGTCGAGCATTCCAAAGACTTCCGAGCGCAGGTTCGGTTCGACAAGCGCATAATTCCGCCGATCGTAGATGATCACGCGCTGTTGATTCATCACGTTGTCATATTCGAGCAAATGTTTGCGAATGCCGAAGTTACGCTCTTCGACTTTTTTCTGCGCGCGTTCGATCGAGTGTGTGACCATCGAATGTGTGATGACCTGTCCTTCTTCGATACCGATCTTATCCATGATGGCGGCGACGCGCTCGCTGTTGAATAACCGCATCAGGTCGTCTTCAAGAGATAGGAAAAAGCGCGATTCACCGGGATCGCCCTGACGGCCGCTTCGTCCGCGAAGCTGAAGGTCGATACGTCGGGATTCGTGGCGCTCGGTTCCGATGATGTACAAGCCGCCGAGTTCGCGGACTTCCTTACCGAGTTTGATATCGGTTCCGCGTCCGGCCATGTTCGTGGCAATTGTCACCGCCGATTTTTCGCCCGCCCGTGCGACGACTTCCGCCTCGCGTTTGTGCTGTTTGGCATTCAGGACATTATGCGTAATTCCACGCCGTTTCAGCATGCGGCTGATGGTTTCGGAAACTTCGACACTGATCGTACCAACCAGCACCGGTTGTCCTTTATGAAACGCGACCTCGATCTCGTTTAAAATCGCGTTGTATTTTTCGCGTCGTGTCTTGTAAACCTGATCTTCGTGATCGGTTCTGACGCACGTTTCATTTGTCGGAACGACGACGACATTGAGTTTGTAAATATCCAGAAACTCGGCCGATTCCGTCTCTGCCGTGCCCGTCATACCGGCGAGTTTATCGTACATGCGGAAATAATTCTGAAGAGTAATCGTGGCAAAGGTCTGTGTTTCAGCTTCCACTTTGACCTTTTCCTTGGCTTCGATAGCCTGATG